>DOXE01000438.1:0-271 GCA_003519205.1 Chloroflexota bacterium | reverse complement strand
GGAATTCTCTCCTTTAACTTTAAATCATGTTTTTTCAATTCACATTGTATTGGGCTGGTTCTGATAAGACAAGAGAATTGGCCCTATCATATTGCTGGATGGTAAAATATGATAAAGCCAATTTAATAAATTACAAGAGATGACAGTCCCTTGTCAAGGGACTGTCTCTCTATGGCTCTGAATGAGCAATTTGACCAGTTAATTGGTCAACTTCCTGGCTCAATCGCTCGATTTCTCGCTCTAGTTCCCGGCGAACAACTTCCCACCAGTG
>DOXE01000253.1 GCA_003519205.1 Chloroflexota bacterium | reverse complement strand
CACCTGCCGGGTGCTGGATTACGGCGAGGAGCTATCCGGCCTGCAGCGGGTCGAGATACAACCTCTCAACGATGAGCAAATCAAAACATTTCTGCAGAAGGAACTGCCGGAAACTTGGCAGGGTTTATGGCAATCCCTGACCGAAAGCAGTGATGATCAGTGCCATTTGCTGGAAATGGCCCGGAACCCCTACGTGCTCACCATTATGATTGACGTATTTGACAAAGATGGACGCTTGGGCCAAAACCGGGCCGAACTGATGGAACGCTTTACCCAGATTTTGATGGGCTGGGCCAAAGCCAAAACCGCACCGAACCAATGGCTTGATCCCGATGTACAACGAGAAGCCTTATCGGTGATGGCCTTTGAGATGCAGGCCCGTTCAGGCTTTGGAACAACAGTTAAAACAGAGTATGTTAAAACAGTTATGCCTTCAGCGGTTCAGCCTGATCCCAACTGGCCGCCACAATCCACCCCGCCAGACCAGATTCTCAGTTTGGCCGCTGCTGCCAACATCATCGAAATGCCGGTAGATCGTGTGACAGTACGCTTTTACCACCAACTGCTACAAGAATATTTTGCCGCCCACCAAATGCTGAAACGAGGCGTGTCAGACCCGGCCGGTTTTGAGAAGCTATCTGATTTTTGGAAGTGGCCCTGGCTGGAAAGCGAGATGCCGCTTTGGGTCCGGCCCAAAGACAACCACGAACCGTTGCCGCCCCCGCCGCCCACAGGTTGGGAAGAAACGACTATTCTGGCGGCGGGGTTAGCCCTCGAAAACGACGACCAATTGGTTCGAACCTTGCTCCAGATCAACCCGGTGCTGGCCGGGCGCTGTTTGGTGCAGGGACAGGCAAAGGTTGACCCGGCACTCCGTCAGGCTGTGCTGGACCAATTGCTCTCAACAGTTGCCAACCCCGAGGTAGCCTTGCGGGTGAGAGTGGCAGCGGGAAACATGGTGGGCTATCTGGGCGATCCCCGTATCGGTGAGATGGTGATTATTCCCGCCGGAGAATTCATCATGGGAGAAGGTCGAGAACAACACGAACTCTTCCTCCCCAGTTACAGGTTGGGCAAATATCCACTAACCAACGCCGAATACGAGCAGTTTATCAAGGCTGATGGTTACAACAACAAGCAATGGTGGACAAAGGCCGGTTGGGAACAGATAGGTCGGAGGGAGAGTGAACCTCGTCTCTGGCAGGACTCTCGCTTCAATAAACCCAATCAACCGGTGCTAGGACTTAGCTGGTACGAGGCGGTGGCTTATTGCCACTGGTTGAGTGCCGACAGTGGCCAATTGTACCGCCTGCCCACCGAAGCCGAGTGGGAAAAAGGGGCCAGGGGCGTTGACGGACGCACATATCCCTGGGGTAACGAGTTTGAGGCCAGCCGATTGAATATAAGAGCAGGTGAACAGCAGGTAGAAGCCAGTACGCCGGTAGGAATTTATCCAACCGGGGTCAGTCATTTTGGGATATTTGATTGTGCCGGAAATGTGTGGGAATGGTGCGCCACTCGCTGGCCAAAACCGTACCCTTATAATGCTGAAGAAGATGAATGGCAAGCCGACTACCTTGAAGGAAAACGGCTGCGAGTACTGCGAAGCGGCTCGTGGAATTTTGGGCAAGATGTTGTTCGATGCGGGTATCGCTTTAGATTTGGGGCACACGGCTGGGCTGATCGCGGTGGGTGTCGGCTGGTTTCGCCTATTTGAAATTATACTTTGGGTTCGGACTGGCGACTCTTTTCGTCAGTCACTTACATAATCTGGTTAAAAATGACTAAAGCCATTTCTACAAATATTGTTCTCTATCTAAACAAAAATAAGAAACCAAGGAGGGATCAAAATGACAAGAAGTTTAGAAGGCAAAGTGGCTATCGTCACCGGGGGCAGCTCGGGGATTGGCCGGGCCGCGGCGCGGTTGTTTGTCAGAGACGGGGCAAAAGTGGTTGTCGCTGATATTAATATTGAAGGTGGCGAAGAAACGGTGCAAATGATTGCCGGCGAAGGCGGTGAGGCCCTATTCGTCAAAACTGACGTCTCGAAAGCGGCCGAGGTTGAGGCAATGGTCAACAAGACAGTTGAAACCTTTGGCCAGTTAGACTGTGCCTTCAACAACGCCGGCATTTCTGGTGAACTGGCGTCAATTGTTGATTGCACCGAAGAAAACTGGGATAGAGTTATCAACACCGATCTAAGAGGGGCCTGGCTATGTATAAAACATGAAATCCCGGAGATGCTTAAACGGGATGCTGGCGCTATTGTCAACACCGCATCTCAGTATGGACAGGTAGGTTTTCCAAATCTCTGTGCCTATACCGCCAGCAAACACGGTATCATTGGCTTGACCAAAGTCGCCGCCCTTGAATACGCTGAGTACGGCCTCCGCGTAAATGCTGTTATACCCGGCAATACCCGCACGCCGATGCTTGCACGGGCGCTTGATATGGATCCCGCGTTTGAGGCGATGTTTGTTGGGCAGGAGCCGATTGGCCGGCTGGCTGATCCAGAGGAGATTGCCGAGGCAGTGGTCTGGCTTTGCTCAGATGCCGCCTCCTTTGTCACCGGAAGTGCCATGGCCGTGGATGGTGGGTATCTGGCTCAATAATCTGTTTGGCAAAGCTGGATAAAGACAGCTTCCCAAAAATGAGTGGCTTCACCCTACAAGGCCAAGCTAACAAGTCGTTGCAAGCGAATTGGCAAGCCTGGTTTTTTATCAACCGTTTCAAGCCAGCAACGGCACATTCAAACGGCGTAGCCTCGCTACCCTTGCCAATCGCTTGA
>DOXE01000119.1 GCA_003519205.1 Chloroflexota bacterium | reverse complement strand
AGCATATATCATGAGCGCTCTCTCCTTTTTCAGAGAGATTGGCTCGCATTATTCATTTGTAAAAGTGCACAAACCTTTCGAATATTTACTTAAGGACAGGACTATCCAGGTGGTTGCGAATGGACTCCGGCAAATAATTCGTCCACGACCTCCTCAAGCCTGGCGAAGATGGGATAATCTTCTAAATCAACCACATTAGCCTTAAGGCTTTCGAGAACTGAGCGATAGTACCAGGCTTGCTGCTCCTTCCCTCGTCCGAAGCGCTTCCATACCCCGGCACCAATCTGTTTTTCGGTATATCGGGTGTGGATCAAATTGTGGTACTTGTCCGACGCTGCAACCAATTTGACGGCTAGCGGCGCGTCCCGCAATATGCGAATGGTGTGCAGCTTTCGCGTTTCCCACTTCATTTTTCTTTTGGGGGGCTCCGTGCAGCCAGCCACGATGTCGGCAACTTCGTTGCCAAACTGCTGCCGGATCTCATCCAGAGTTACCCGGGTATCCTCTACGGTATCATGTAGGAGTCCAGCGGCGACGATCGTCTCGTTGCAGCCCATATCTTGTAAGATCATGGCCACGGCTACCGGGTGGGCAATATAGGGCACATTGCCGGTCTTGCGCTTTTGACCATTGTGAGCTCGGGCCGCAAAGCCTATGGCCCGGTCGATCAAAGAGAGCATAGGCCCCATCCCCTAAACGGTTTTTTGCCCGTTATTGGAAAAGCGATTAAGGATGACTTTTAGGTAACGAGCGTGGCTGGCGTTTTCATAAAGGGCGATGGATGCTTGTTCGAGGTTGAAAGGTTCATCCAGATTCTGGAGCTCATGAAGGCAGGTCAGGTCACATTTAACGACTGTTTCTTGAAAAACACGATCGCCGGTAAGTCGCAGGGTCACAGCGGCCGTGGCTAAACTCCCACCATTCTGAACGCCGATGACCTCGGCCCGGCGAGCAAGGCGTAAAATGTCATTCACGTAGCTCTTAGAGATTTCATGTTGGCCTGCACGTTGATAGTAGGCTGCCAGGTGGTTGACTATCTGGCGCCACTCAAGGTGGGGGCGGTGCTGTAAAAGCGTGACCAGATCCTTTAGAACCATCAAGCGAATATCCGATGGCACCACCCTTAGCCCTCTTTTTTTGAGGCTGCTACGGTAAACAAGGTGCAATTCTTCCGGTTCAGTATAATTTTCTGGCCGGCTAATCAGCAAAGTCGTGCCTTTTTGTTGCGCCTGAACCAGGGTTGGGTAGCGCTCGAGGAATTGACGAAAGCTGTCGTCGCCCAAGTAGGATTCGTCAAAGGATCCATCGCTCAATTCTTGCATACGCTGTTTGAGCAAGCTTGCTCGAACCCGGTTTTGATCGACCAGGAGATCAGCCAGCGCCGATTCCAACAGCGTTTTTGCTTCCGTATTTGTAAGCTGCTTCAATTCAGATGAAGGCAACGATGTGGTCTCCGAACCGGCTCTGAGGACATAGATCGTGCTGCCTTCTTGATCAATGTCCACCAAATCCTGATGGCGATCTAAGAATTTTCGATAGCTCTTATCACCTTGCAAAGTCTCGTCAAAGGATCCATTGCTAAGATCCTGCATTCGCTGCTTCAGAATACTCGCCCGTACATGGTCGCGGTCCTGTAACAATTGGTCAAGAGCTTGTTGCAACAGCTCCTTAACTTCGGATTCAGGAAGTTGCTGGCCGCTTTTATCGGTCACAACAAGTTGTTGCGGGGCGGGCGAGCCCGGCCGACGAGCGAATAGGGTGGTGCCTTCTTGTTCTAATTGGACGATATGGGGATAGCGCCCCAGCAGTCGGGAAAAGTTCATTTTGCCCTGAGGTGAACGGCCGAACGCCCCCTTGCTCAGGGATTGAACCCGTTGTTTCAGCAAGCTAGCCGGGACCCGTACCGTCTCTTGCAGCAATTGATCCAATGCCCTTTGAAGGAGATCGGTCATCTGGTCATCCATGAACTGGTCTGCTGCTGCGGCCAACTGATCATAGAAGATGAAATGATCGCATAACTGGACGAGTCGTTGGCTGGTGGTATGCTTTACTCCAGTACCGACGACTTGTTTACCTCGCTTTCGTAATGCCTGGACTAATGGGGCAAAATCACGGTCTCCGGAGATGAGGACGTAGGTGCCGTAATCATGGCCGTCGATCAAGGTGCTCATGGCATCAACGACCATTTGCATATCGGCCAAGTTCTTGCTGTTATTACCGAGGCGCACGGTGGACTGCAGCTCAAAACCGGCGGCCGCCATCTCCTTGGTCTGTTGGGCTCGTTGTCGCCAATCGCCATAGGCTCGCCGTAAAACGATCCGACCATTGGTTAATGCCTCGACGTGCTCCAGGATCAGGTTGATGTCAAAGGTTAAGTTGGCCTCTTGGGCACCGATTAATACATTGTCTAAATCAAGATAAATGGCTACATCTTCACTCATGAACCTGCTCGCTCCCGCCACACAAGCTCGCCCGCGGGTGCCTTTAATGCTTCACTAAGTGCCCATTGTACTTAAAATGCTCTATACAGCAACGTTTTGCTGGCTAGGCGTCGTCCTGACGATGAACATGGCTTGCTGGAATAATGGGTTTAATGAACTGGAGACAGGATATTCGAAAGCCGCACGAATGTTTCCCGGGAAACATATTTCAACGAAGATTACTGAAGTCAGGTTTGTCCTCCAAGGAAAGCGTGTTACCATAACTTCGACTAGCGATTACAGTTGTGCCCGGAGGAACGAAATGAAAGAGTGGCTATGGAGCGGAAAGCCCTGGCAAGCCTTTAAAAATGTGGCCATTATCCTCTCGTTTACGCTAAATATCGTGTTTTTGATCGTCGTGATCGTGGTTGCATTTTATATCATTCCCGTGGTGGATTCTATCGCCGAGCCCATCGTCGGGGGGTTGCACCAAAGCTTCGTGGATATGGGCGAAGCCCACATTGTCCGAACGATTGCCGTGGAAGATACGATACCAGTGGTCTTTGACCTGCCTGTTGAGACGACGACTATAGCCAAGCTGACGGAGCCCGTGCCTATGAGCATCCCCACCACTTTTGTCTTACCAGGTGGCGGGGGATTTATTAATGGCAACGTTTCCTTCGAACTTCCGGCCGGGACCGATCTGCCAGTCCATTTCAGCACGATGGTGCCGGTCAGCCAGACCGTGCCGGTCAATCTGAATGTTACCGTCGACATTCCTCTCAAAGAGACGGAGCTGGGAGGACCCTTTGGGGAGTTACAAGCCTTGTTCACCCCTTTGGACGCCTTTTTGACCAACTTGCCTTCGACCAATAGCGAAATGTACGATAGGATAATCAATAGCGTCGGAGAGCAAGAAGCGGCCGATGCTGTCGAGCAGGCGAGCGCACCGTTAGGCCAACCGTAGAGGATAATCGCCGGCTCTCAAATGGATAGACCGCCAGTCTGCGATTATGAAGGTTCTAATTACCGCCAGCGATTTTGGCAGGGCCAGGGACGTGATTATGAAGATCTCTCTGAGCGTCTGGCCTTGCGGCGGCTGATGCCCCCGGCTGGCGATACCTTAATCGATATTGGCGCTGGATTCGGCCGTCTGGCCGATGAATATAATGGCTATCGGCGTGTTGTTCTCTTCGACTTCTCTCGCTCCCTTCTACGAGAGGCTCAGAGCCATTTGGGTTCTGATCCCCGGTTTATCTATGTTGCCGGCAATTGGTATCAAATGCCTTTCGTATCGGGCTTATTTGAAACCATGGTTCAGGTACGGACCATCCATCACGCCGCTGACGTTCCTGCACTTTTTGGACAATTGGCCCGCATCGCCTGCCCTTTAGGGGTGTATGTCCTCGAATTCGCCAGCAAACACCACCTAAAAGCCATCCTTCGTTACTGGACGGGACGCCAGCGTTGGTCTCCATTTCAG
>DOXE01000482.1 GCA_003519205.1 Chloroflexota bacterium | reverse complement strand
GCCCGCTCAATATTGTCCTTGGGCATATTCGCAGCTTTGGCTTTGTCGATTGCCAACCGTAGGCGAACATTGGATTCCGGATCGCCACCCCCCTCTCTGGCGGCTACGGTCAGTTCTTTGTTCAAACGGGTAAAGATCTTGCCCCGTTTGGCGTCCGTCGCCGCTTTTTTGTGTTTTATTGTGGACCATTTGGAGTGTCCAGACATAATTCACCTCTATAACCACCACCGGATATGGACGTCAGTCCCTCTTTTTTCGGGCCTGGGAAGCAAGGTAACCATTGTCACCAACGCTACGATGGACAAAATACACCAACCCAAGGCCCAGGCTACCAGTATAGCGGTAAGATCGCCGGTGAGCACTCGACTGTCACCTTTGGCCATCAAGGCCAATCCCACAGCCATGGCCGCGCACCAGCCAAGCACTGAAAGCAGGATCCAAACATTTTTCCTTCGATTATCGGAGACCATGGCCAGCGATTGAACAGTACCGAAGACAAATCCGCCAAGTGCTGCAGCGAACAAACCATAGGTCATCGTGCCACTCATATCCAATGCCAGGGTAATTATGGCGAGGCCAAGACTCCAGCCAACGGCTGAGGCCAAGGTCCATACAAGGTCACCCTTCGTTGGAGGTTGTATAAGCACCAATTGCATTGACCCAAGGATCATACCCCCGGCAATGATGCCGCAGACAAGGGCAATAGTCGGCGGAATTAGAAGAGCGAATCCCTGGCCTATGAGGACAGCAAATACCAGGCATACAGGCCAGCAGATCCCTGAAACCCCGAGCCATAATAACCAGTACTCAATCTGATTTGCTAAGGTTCGTGAGATCTTCATCTCAGCACCCCCTNNTTTGTGAGAGCTCCGAGATCTTCGAATGTTTATATCGTAAGCGCGATCAGAATGCGGGTTCCCAGGGCAAATACAACGAAATTGCCAAAAATACTGGCGTATAATTGGAAACGGGGTGAAAGATATCGTCTGGCCGTAGCTCCGGTTCCAGCCAGTAACGTCTGCCAGGACAAAGAGGCCAATCCAGCACCTATCACGAAGGCAATGCGGTCGGCCGAGGATAATGTGGCATCTGGATCCCGTCCTAATACCAGGGCGGCAAAATAGACGATGGTTAGTGGATTAAGCAAGGTCAAACCAAAAAATTGGCCATATGTGCGGAAATAACTGCTACTGTTAACGGTTGTTTGGCTAGGGATATTGTGGCGCTGTTGTTTCCAGGTTCGCCATATGCCAAAACCTCCCAATCCCATGAGCACGACAGCACTTAATACTCGCAATAGAGTGGCATAAGGAGCCAGTGCTGAAGCCAGGGCCACGCCAGCTACGACTGCGATGGCAGCATATAAAAAATCAACCGATGCGGCCGCAGCCCCGGCCGTGAATCCCAAACCGAACCCACGGCGTAAGGCCACCTCGATGATGAGCACGGCGATCGCCCCCACGGGCACGGCGATGCCATAGCCCGCCAATACGCCTTCCCAAAATGCCATGAAAGTAATTTTATCGTTTAACAGGTAGCTGTCATTGGTTCGTAAATAATGCGAGCTAAATCAACACTGGTTAAATTGCTTGAAGCTTAGTGACAGATCATTCACGGGCAGATGAGGATTGGTTGAGAGACGTCTTGAACTAACTCGATTATATCGTCTGGTGAATGGTCGATTATCCGGCCGGTCGCCGGCCAATTCATCACGATTAGATCGCACATCTGAGTGTTCGCCGTGTCCAAAATTACCTCGGTTTTCAATTCATCAGTGAAAAGATACGGCGCTTCGACTTCGTGCAGGGCCAGATACTTTTGTACTGGTTCTATCTCCCAAGCTTGTTGGCCTTCCCTTTTCGTTTCGCTGAGCACGATTAACTCGCCTCCCCACTGTTCGGCTAGGTAGGTGGCCAAAAAAAGCGTCGTATCTATTTCAACTTTTCCGGTTAAGGTTAGAAGGGTTTTCTCTAGGGGTGATATCAACTCCCCCGTCAACAGTACTGGCCGGTTTGCTCGCTTCAAGGAGCGCAATAGTTCAAGCGTTCCTTTCTGGTCTGCAAAAAGGAATTCTCGGTCGATGACGATCAAATCGGCCATGATCGCTCGTTCACTTATCTTTGTGACGAGATTACCTTCTTCTACTGATAATGCGCCGTCGACACCTGCTTCCCGGCAGAGAGTTTTAAATGTATCTCGGATCGTTAGAATTGCGACATCATCTGCTGGGCTGCTATCTTCGATGGTGGTCAAGCCTAGAAGCTGAATCCCTTCCTGATCGTCCTCCGTTCCCTCCTCGCCCTCGTTTAAGGCTACGACAAGCGCCTGCTTCAACGGCCTCTGAACGCCAGTTGCCAGGTCAAAATCCCCACTTACCGGCACCAGGATGTCAGCAAACAAGGATTCGCTGTAGCGATCCAAGAACCTTTGTTGCATCCACTTTTTTTGGCTCGACCGGCTTTTTCGTTTTAAGGTCTTGGGACGCCCCAGTATATGTTTCGACCGTCGTATGTGAAGGGGTTGGGATCCGCGGCCGATCTCACCTGCCAGATTGTTGAGCACCGATGTGGGTTTGATCTGCCAGCCCAACACATCACGTAATTGTTCTTGGTTTTCAGTGATCCATAAGTAGAGATCGGTTTCGGTCAAACCCGGAAAATCACGCAGGATGCCCCTTTCGCGGATGGTTTCGATCAACGGCAAGTACGCCTCATCATACCAGTAGCTTGCTGCTTCAGGAACCGTTCTGCACATTTGGGCTTTGTTTGTATCGATAAAAC
>DOXE01000044.1 GCA_003519205.1 Chloroflexota bacterium | reverse complement strand
TTTGAAGTGTACGATCACTATATCTTGGGTGGAGTCAACACCTTGGTAGCTACAGAAGTGGCTCATTACCTTGATTCACAGGAACGCGATCCTGCCGTATATTTTTTTGGTCACCCACGCATGGGTTACCGAAGTTTATCGACGATTCCCTATCTTGTTCCAGATTTAGAAGCGGAAGACGTCCTCGAACCGCTAACATCCAACCCCACCTGGAAGCTTGATAGGCCAACGGTTTTTATCTTTTTGCCCGAACGTGCAAATGAAATGTCTTACGTGCGATCTACCTATCCGACTGGAAGCTACCGGGAGGTCAGGAACGAGGATGGTGGTATACTCTTTCTGGTATATGAGGTGGATATTTTGTAAACCAATGAAGATCAGTCAAAATCAGGCGGCCGCCGCAATTCAGTATTGAACATGTAGCTTGGTTTTGAGGTCCACAATCCATCTCCACCGTCATTACGCAAATGGTCAAAGTAGCCTTGTACACGACTATCTAGTAGGTCGATCTGATGGAGTAAGATGGCCTCTAAGGTCTTTGGCACGACCGGTGCCCCCCATTCCATCGTGCCGTGATGGGAGCCGACAAGATGCACAAGTTGGCGCAGGTCATCTTCAGGGAAGTCGTCTATCTCATGGGCTGCTTTTTCGACGATGATGGTTGCCCTTAAGATGTGGCCAACTAACCGGCCGTCATCGGTGAATTCAAAGGAGGAGCCTGTATCGTACTCTAATGCCTTACCAAGATCATGTAACAATACACCAGACAAGAGCAAATCCTTATTGACATAAGGATAGTGTCCGGCCAAGAAAACGGCGATGGAAGCCATGCTCAAGGTATGTTCCAGCAAGCCGCCCACATAAGCGTGGTGCATGGTGCGAGCGGCTGGGGCATTGGCGAATTCCTGTAAAAATGGTGGGTCGAGCAGGATCTTACTAACCAGATCGCACCAGGGTTGGTTCAAATCTTGGACAAACTGGCGCAATTCAACCACCATTTCCTCGGAGGTGCGTGGGCTCGAGGGCAGATAATGAGTCATATCGGCTGTTTCCACCGGATTGAAATCAGTTACGGTGATTTGAAGAGCATTCTTGTAGCTATTAACCCGGCCGGTGACCAAGATGACCACACCTGCCTTTATCCAACCATCGATATCAGGGGGCACGTCCCAAAACACGCTGTTGATCTGACCTGTATTATCTCGGAGGGTGCTCAACAGGTACGGACGGCCGTCTTTTGTCTCTCGCCGTACGACCTCTTGCAATAAAAATGGCTCATTCATTAGGTCATCGCCATCGGTTAATTCGGCGATATATATAGATTTCACAAAAACCCCCTTTTGGTTTGTGATTTTGGATCGTGGATTTTGGAATTCATGGAGCTTATTCTACAATCAGGTCAATTATAACTTGCCTTGGAGAAATATTCGATATAGGTCGAGTGGGGTAAGGATGAAACGACTCATTGTGGGCATTACCGGCGCAAGCGGCGTTATTTATGGCATCCGGCTATTGGAAGTTTTGTCAGGCGTTCCGGATGTGGAAACACACCTGGTAATTAGCACGGCTGGAGCCCAAACGGTTGGTCTAGAGACGAAGTACAGCGCGGCCGACGTGATGGCCCTGGCCGATGTGACCTATCGGTTCAATGACATTGCCGCCGCTATTTCGTCTGGGTCGTTCAAGACCGTTGGCATGGTAGTGATACCCTGTTCGATGAAGACCCTGGCTGGCATCGCCCATTCTTTCAGCGATAACCTGCTTCTGCGAGCGGCCGATGTGGTGCTGAAGGATCGCCGCCGCCTGGTGATTGTTCCCCGGGAAACACCCCTTCATCTTGGCCATCTGCGCCTGATGACCCAGGTAGTTGAAATGGGGGGATTGCTAGTGCCCCCGATGCCCGCCTTTTATCATCATCCGAAAACCATCGACGACATCGTCGATCAAACGGTGAACCGGGTCCTAGATCTATTTGATATCAGCCTGAACGATGATCTATTTACCCGTTGGCAGGGGGGCAAAACTTCTCGTGGGTGAGCAAGATATGGACGTAATCCGTGGCCAAGCGCTCGTATATTTAGAAAGCCATACGGTTATGACCCTGGCTACCGATGGACCGGAGGGGGTGTGGGCCGCGGCGGTTTTTTATGCGAATGATAATTTTGACCTGATTTTCCTGTCGGCCGGGCATACCCGACATGGTCAGAACCTGGCTGCTAACCCACAGGCAGCGGCAACCATCCAGGAAAATTATAAAGATTGGCTTCAAATCCAGGGTATTCAATTGGCAGGCACCGTTCGATTATTGAGAGGGAAAAGTCGGGAGTCAGCTATTTCTTTGTATCAGGAGAAATATCCTTTCCTACAATCGGCCGGTCCGGTGATCCAGACGGCCCTGGAAAAAGTGAATTGGTACCGCTTAACGCCACAACTATTTTACTTCATCGACAATAGTAAAGGTTTTGGGCATCGGGATGCGCTTGAACTATCGGCGATGTAGGGTGGGATCCCAATGAGCCGCGGAGATCAGCGTCGTTGGGATAAAAAGTGGTCTGAAATGGCCGGAGAGTCTTTCGACCCTAATCCATTGTTGTTGCGATTTCAATACCTCTTAACAGGCGGCGATGCCCTTGATTTGGCCTGCGGCCGGGGCCAAAATTCCATCTGGTTGGCCGAACTAGGTTATCGGGTTCATGGGCTTGATATCAGTGAGGTTGGTTTGGATTTAGGTCGCACCGAAGCCGCTAAGAAGGGCGTATCAGCTCTTATTCGTTTCGAACAAGTCGACCTGGATTTTTGGCAGTTTCC
>DOXE01000045.1 GCA_003519205.1 Chloroflexota bacterium | reverse complement strand
CGGCTGGAATTGGGCCACTATGGCCAGGCCATCAGCCTGGGCAGACAAGCGGTTAGGCAGACTCGCCAGGTGGGCCCTCCATTTATGGGTGTGCTAGCCCGATCAACCTGGGGCATTATCCAACGAACGATTATGGCCTTGGACTCTGCCCGGGAGACACTATTAGAGGTCTCGGTGAAATTCACCAAGCAGGGAATGATCGGTTGGACAGACTTGGCCCCGGCTGAATTATGCGCCCTCCACGCTATTGCCGGAGATTGGGGGCAGGCGACCAATTATGCCAGGCAGGCCTTGCACTCCCGTGGGGATGAACCTTTGCTGCCGGTGGGCTTAACCGGCTGGTATGAGACCGAAGCCCTCTTGCGTGGCNNGGTGATACAGACCAGGCCATGACCCAACTGCAAGCTGCCCTCGCCTTGGCTCAAGAAATCGGCTTGCCTGGCGAAGAATGGCCGATTCTGGGTGCGTTGGGGGCGCTGTATGCGGACGGGGGCGATCAAGCTCAGGCGCAGATGTCATACAAAGACTCAGCCGCCATTATCCTGCGCCTGGCCGAGACCATTGATGAAGAAGATTTTCGGGCAGGCTTTCTGGCCGCCGGCCCTGTTCGATCCATCTTGGAGATAAGTGAGGTAGTCTAGTGGCGAGCCACCTCATCGGAGCCGTATTGGGAGACTTCGCGTAGACGCTGGCAGTAGGTGGCCCTGGCGAAATCCTCTTTTATATTAGGCCTTTGATTTGTCCCACTAACGCTGAACCGCAACAATATACGTCTTATCTTTTTAATGCCGGCAAGTGGAACGCAGTTCCGCCCCTCCCTGATGTGAACCGTACTGGCTAATCATTTCTTAGAGGAGCGTATCACGCGTGAGAAGTCCGCCGGCCACCGTCTCAACCGAGTTAAGTGGTATCCATCCCTCAATTGCATCACCAGGCACAGCCAGCCTCGCCCAATTTCCTCGCGTCTCAACTAAACTAACTTCAGTGCCGCTTGATAAGCTAAAATCGGTCGCAAATTGCTCGCCTGGTTCGCTACTCACAGCTACCACGGGCGCCACCACTACACCATTATGCTGGGTGCTTTCGGTGAAGATGCGGCTACCCAGGGATAAACCGATGAGGGCCAGGATAAGTAAAGCTACAATTGCCCCATATCGCAAGATCCTTCGAACTTTTCCCCCGTCCAGTAAGCGTAATGATAGGAATAAGAAACAGGCCAGGAACCAGATCGCCAGGGCTAAGATGGCCGTCTCATTTAACGTCAGCCAACGGCTTGTCATCTCGGCCAGGGTACTCAATGGCCCTGGAGCCGTCGAAGTAAAGGGAACATCGGCCATAGTCCTGGCCAATTCCAGATTGGCTCTGATATCTGGATCTCGCGGGTTAAGTTGGGACGCCCGCTGAAAGTTGAGGACTGCCCGGCCCAAATCGCCCTGTCGAAAGTATGTATTGCCCAGATTGTAATAGACTGTGCTGTCCTCGACCCCCTGCGAGATTAGCTGCTCATATATCCGCTGGGCATCTTCATAGTTGCCGACCTGGTAGAGTTGGTTGGCGGCAGATACGGCTTGCGTGTCGGCCGTGACCTCCGGTGTAAGCAAGGTGATCGCTAGGGCAAAAACGGACAGTAAAAATATTCCGGAAATAACCAGGATAAGAAAGTTGCGTTTCATCATTAACCTCATTCGGTCGCTACAGCGACTTATCCAATTCGTCGATGACTTGTTTTGTTTCTGTTAGTAGGTCGCCGTTGGATGAGAAAGCACCGGCCGGTGCAAAACGGCCCATCTCACTAATTGTCAAGCAGTGCTGAACCCGGTCTACCAAATCAGGAGCAAGGCCTCGTTCCTGTAATCGTTGGGCTAGATCAGCCTGGGTCAAACCGGAAACCGGTTGGTTCATTTTCTCAGACAAATAGGTGAGGAGTATCTGCCCGGCTGCGCCGTAACCGTCGTCCGTAATTTTTCGAGTCTGGCGCAAAGCTTGGTTGGCCCGCTTGGCCGCTTGTTGGCTGCGTCGAGTAGAGGCATTGTCGGTTCTCTTTTGTTGCCAAAGGTTAAGGCTGAAGTGCCCGACCAACAGTACGATAGGCAGGATCCATAGCAGCCAGAATCCAGCCTGCTGGGTTAGTGGCTCCTTGCTTATATGCCAACGGTCTGGCGCTTCTTTAATCGACCTGAGATCGGGACCGATGCTGGCTGCCGGCGCACTAATGGTGCCGTCATCGGCTGCAGGCATGGCCGGCGCCAGGTTACCGCTATTTCCATCTGGGGCGACGGCGATGGTGAGTGGGTCTGTACTAATCGTCACATATTGGGCGAGCTGCGGATCGAAATAGCTATAATCTACCGAAGGTAATGTCAATTCACCGGCAACAGTGGGCACCAACACCCGATCATAAGTTCGTGTGCCGACTACCTGGCCATCCTCGATAGCAGTTTCCACCATGGCTTCGCTATCAAAAGCCCGCCATTCTGCCTGCTCAGGCCAAAGGGGATCGGCTAGATTCTCAATATTACCTGATCCGGTGATTCGTATCTGCCAGGTGAGGGTATCGTTGACCATCACTTGAGGTGAATCAACCCCTGCTTGAATCTCATACTGCCCAACGGCCCCTTGGAAGGAAGGCGGGGCACCCTCGGGGAAGGGTTGTACGTTTAGTGAGAGCGGCTGGGTNNGGGATCTGTTCGCTCCAGAAACCGGTAAATGTCGGTGGCTGGTATTCCGTTTGCCCAAGCCCATCTACAGCTTGATAGAAACGCAAGGTGTAGGTCACTTGTTGACCCTGATAAGGCTTTGAATTATCGACGACGGCTTCGATGAAGTAATCCTGACCCACTAAATCGGCCGGCACGGGCGCAGGATCGACCGGGACCGTAGGATTTGTTGGCGCGGCTGCCCGTGAACCTAGAGATGGGAAATTAGGCAGGGAAGGGAAGTTTGGAAAATTGGGAAAGTTTGATAACCCGGGAAATAATGATGGTGGATTAGCCGGTTGCGGCACACCTGTACCCTGGCTAACGTTTACGGCGATCGGTTCGGTATTGAAAACGTTGCCATTCACGGTGACGGAAATTGGACCGATGACCAGATTTCCAGGCTGGATAGGCTGCAGCCGGTATTGATAAGTCGTCTGCACGCTCATATCGCCGTTGATGATGGTCATTTGCGTTCCTCTGCTGCTGCTCAGAACGTTAAATCCTTCCAGCGGTGGCAACACGGGCTGGGATGGATCCCCGGCCGCCGCCTCCACCGCTACCGTGAGCGTCAGTAAATCATCGGTCGTGATGTTGGTTCTATCCACCGTAGCCGTGACAAGATCCTGCGATTGAGCGTGTATTGGAGCAACAGCTATCCCCATCAGCAAAACCGCGAAAATTGCTATTATCAGGTACTTCACTTTCCTCATAGTCATCTCCGAATTAATTGTGAATTGTGAATCGTGAATGATGAATTATTAATTGCCTTAGCTTTGAACAATCCACAATTAACAATTAGAAAATCACCATTCACCATTCACCATTACCTACCAGTCTTGTACCGGTGGGATTGGCGGAACCACGAACATTTGGCCCAGCTTCTCCTGCAAGGTTTCTGAATTTTCCGCGATTGCGGCCAATAATTGCCTGGCCTGTTCGGCCGTCATTCGCTGGCCTGGTTGGGGCATTTGGCTCGGTTGTTGTTGGTCCTGGTTCTGGCCATCTTGTGGCTGTCCCTGGCCATTCTGGTTTTGCTCTTCCTGCTGTTGGCTGTCCTGGGGCTGGTCTTGTTGTTCTTGTTGTTGCTCATTCTCTTGGCCTTGGCCATCTTGGGACTGCTCCTGCTGCTGATCTTGATTTTGCTCTTCTTGTTGGCCGTTTTCAGACTGTTCTTGTTGTTGTTCGTCCTCCTGGCCCTGGCCATCTTGGGACTGCTCTTGTTGTTGCTCCTGCTCCTGTTGTTGCTCCTGTTCCTGCTCTTGTTGTTGCTGTTCTTGCTGCTGTTGTTGGAGCTGTTGCAGGGCTAATTCCAAATTGTATTTCGCATCCTGATCCTCTGGATTGAGTAGCAACGCGTTTGAGTAATCGGCTACAGCTTTTTCAAATGCCTGAGTGTTGTAGGCAATGTTGCCTTTATTAAAGTGGCTGCTTTCGGCCAGTGCTTCCTCTTCGGCGAAGCTCAGTGCTTGTTCGATGAGGGCCAGGGCTTCAGGGTAAGCGCCTTCTCGATAGAGGGCATTGGCCGCATTGTAATACGGTTCGGCCAATTCTGGCGATTCGATCTGGGCCTCTTGGTAGGCAGCCAAGGCCTCCAGGTATGCCTCCTCGGCAAATTTGTCATTGCCATCATTGTTCAATTTCTCGGCCGATGGGCTGCAAGCCACGATCAACAAGCCCAATGCAACCAGGATNNCGCCAATGCCAGAAAGATCTGGAAGCGTTCAATGTAACGAGTCTCAAAGCGGGACTGGAGCTGAGCTTGTTGCAGGCTGTCAATTTCGGCCAACAAGCTATCCAATTCCCGGCCATCGGCCGTCGCCCGGTAATATTTGCCATCTCCTGTGTCGGCAATCGCTTGTAACGTCGATTCATCTAATTGAGACAGAACGACGTTTCCGTTTTCGTCGTTCTTATAACCCGTAATTTGTCCATTTGGATCCAGCTCCGGCACCGGTTCGCCCTCTGGCGTTCCAAAACCTATGGTGTAGATTAAAATGTCAGATTCGGCCGCCTCTTGCGCGGCAAGCAATGGATCCGTCTCTCGATCTTCGCCATCAGTCATGATCACCAGCACCTTTTGACTGGATAGTTCGGGGTCGAAAGCATTAGCCGCGGTCTGAATGGCATCGCCAATCACAGTACCGGGTCGGGAGATAGAGTTCGGCCCGGCGCTATCCATGTAATTCAACGCGCTCTGGTAGTCGGAGGTCAGCGGGACCTGGACGAAGCTGGCGCCCGAGAAGAGCACCAGGCCGATCTCGTCGCCACCCAGCCGGGTCATCAGATCAGCGATTTCGAGCTTGGCTCGACTCAGCC
>DOXE01000032.1 GCA_003519205.1 Chloroflexota bacterium | reverse complement strand
ATAATAACTACGGCCAAGAAAAGCACGTAGATAATTGTGCGGCCGGTCGAATCCTCTGGTTTATCCTCTACTTGCTTTATCTCTGGGGTGACCTCCGAAGCTTCTGATAAAACCTTAGCTGCGGCCGAAGGTTTGGTAGTTGGACCCTCAGCCGTCTCATCTGGTTCTTCAACGACTTGTTCCAACAGGAAATCTATTAAGATTTCTAATTGCGCTAAGCTTAAACGCGAGCCGTAATCCCTAGGCATGATGCCATCTTGACAAGGACCATTAGGGCAATCTGGAACGATAAAGGCGCCTGGCTCTAAGATGGACTGGCGAAGATATTCTTCGGCGTCGAGGTTAGTTAATCGATTGCCTGCGTTGGAACCAATGTTTGAAAGATCGGGACCTACCTTTCCCGCCTCTCCGAGATCTCCAATGAGATGGCAAGCACCACAGCCACTGTTTAATATGATCGTTTCCGCATCATCGCCAGCAATGGGTCGAGGAGTTATGGTTGGTACTGGTGTTGGTGTTACCTCGGCCGTCGCCGTTGCCGAAGGTACAACCATAGATGTTGGGCTTGGTATTGGCGATTCTGGCAATTCCGCTGTTGGTATTAAGCGAAGCAAGCTATTGCAAGGCGAAAATTCCGGTTCGGGATCTGGCATACACCACCAAGGCTCGCTTTGTTTTGTCTTCAAAATTGGTACGTACCAAACGACGATGTTTTCATCGGAAAGAGATTGATCATCCAACCATTGACCTGGCGGCCAAAAGGTTAGAGCCGGACCTGTCGCAATGGAACCATCTCCTTCTCCCTCGTTAAATCGCAAAATGAACATGCGACCGTCGTCTACTCCTAATGGATCAGTAGGTACTGGCTCCCACAAATAGCCTGTGCCGGCCGACCCAGTAAACAATCGAAAACCCCCTGGGGAAAGCGGATCAAAAAGATCGAGTTGAATCTCAGCACTCGCCAATTCCCACTCCTGTCCGTTCCAGAACCGGGTTTCGTCGTTAATAGTCTGGCCAATGTCTAAGTCTATTCGCCAAAACGGGCGATATGTTGATAAATCGTCACATCCCGGACCATGGGATATAAAATCCAATTCAAAGGAGCCGTCGGCAAAGAACCGGATGATCTGTTCATAACGATAGCAACAGATGCAATTTGGCCAACGTAGGAACTCCGTGTAGAGTTGCTGCACTTCAAATCCATCACCCAAATCAGAAACGTTTGTCCCATAATAGGGGTGAACCGAGGCAGAATAGCCAATTTCATCCCTGTATCCACCAGGCCAGCTCGGGTAATAGACTTCAACTTGCCCAATCTTAGCGCTAGAAAAGATCAAGTTTCCATCATAACTGGCATCATAGAATTCAATACCATCGTTAGCCGTCATTTCCCAACATACACTCCAATTGTGCTGTTCGTGGCAGCCATTATTAAAGCGAGCTCCCTGGGCTGCTGGCTGCTTGAACTCGCGGTCAGGACGGCCTCTCGTATAAAATAGTCGATCCACAACTTCCTCTTCCATGTTGACGACGATATGAAGAATTCGCCCACTGTCATCAGGAGCCATATAAGTCAGATCTACACACCAATTCTGAAGGCAATCGCCATCGGCCAGCCAGGCAGACATCGGCACCATCATAGGGGCATTCTCACGAACATTGCCGATTGTTTCTGATACACGTTCATCGCTGGCAGCGATGGCAAGAGCCCTGGGGACGATATATGGGCTAGCTCCTGGCCTGGCTCGTGGTTCAGATCTAATATTAAATATCTGGCCGCTATCCAAGTTGAGCATCGCTTCAATTGTCCCGCCATTATCATAGTCGTACAGCGTCGCTTGAACGCAATTCTTTTCTGTGCAGCCATATACTCGCCAGTTTTTCTCCTGAAATGCGGTTAACGGATTGGCATATAGAAATCCATATTCCCGATCTTTCAAGTAGTCAGAGAGAGTTGGGTCAGATTCCAGTATTTCCCGGGCACTACTCTGGTTTGCCACTGATTCTAAATAAGCAGCAACGTCGAATAACCGACCACCTTTGGCAACGGCTACCTTGATCGGTCGATCAGGTTCAATCGATAGCAAAAGGAAGCCAAGCAAGAGAAACAGGGCAAAAAGGAAGGATCTCCGGAGATTATTGGCCTGAAACCGGCCAGAAAAAAATCTTGGGACTCGCATTAGTGATGATGGTTCGTGTTGTGCGAATACACAAACAAATTATACTCGATATAGTTGGTTGGGTTAGTCTCACTCTATATGTAGATCCTTGTAAGTCACAGGCTTTGGCATACACTAGAGATATGTTCGTTTCGATACTAAAAGAAAAGCGAATCTTGTTGGGTGTCACCGGTTCTATTGCCTGTTATAAAGCCATTGATCTCGCATCAAAACTTACGCAAGCAGGGGCGTTAGTAGATGTAATAATCACCGAGTCGGCCCAAAAGTTTGTAAGCACGCTGAGTTTCCAGTCAGTTACCGGCCGGAAAGCCTATTCTGATATGTGGGATTTAGAAGATCACATCCAACATGTGCGATTAGGCGAGAGTGCAGATCTTTTTGTGGTGGCACCGGCAACTGCCAATACCATCGCCAAACTGGCTCATGGATTGGCCGATAATCTTCTTACTGTCACGGCGCTGGCAGCGAGAAGTCCAGTACTAATTGCCCCAGCCATGGATGGAGCGATGTTTGAAAGCGTAACAAACCAGGCCAATATGAACCTTCTTCTTGAACGGGGTGTAGTCTTTGCCGGTCCAGTTTCCGGCCGTATGGCTTCAGGCTTGGTAGGAAAAGGGCGCATGGTTGAACCAACCGAGTTAATCGGGCATATCCGTTTCATATTGGGAAGAGGTGGAAGCCTAAAAAATAAGCATGTGGTCGTAACAGCCGGTCCTACCCAGGAGCCCCTGGATCCTGTGCGCTTTTTAACGAACCGATCAAGCGGAAAACAAGGGGTTGCTTTGGCTCAAGCGGCTTTGGATATGGGTGCTCAAGTTATACTTATCACGGGACCTGTACAAGAATCCATTCCTATCGGCACCGAACACATCTCTATTCGCACAGCCGAGGAAATGAAAGATGCCGTTCTAAATGCTGTTCAGGATGCCGATATATTGTTAATGTCGGCCGCCGTTTCAGACTTCAGACCTCTGTCGGCGTCGGTCCAGAAGATTAAAAAAGGGAATACAAACACATTATCAGTCGAACTGGTAAAAAATCCAGACATACTAGAAGAAGTGTTAAAACACAAAGAGAGAACGGGGAGGCCGGCCATCACCCTTGGGTTTGCAGCCGAAACCGAGAATGTGCTGCAAGCCGGCCTGGAAAAGCTCAAACAGAAGGGACTGGACTTTATTGCCATTAATGACGTCACTTCTGAGGATGCTGGATTTGCGGTAGATACGAACCGGGTGTTATTGGTTGATGCTGCTGGTAACAGCGAAGAATTTCCGTTGTTAAGCAAATCGGAAATCGCCGAATATATTGTTAGGGCTGTGGCTAATAAATTGAGAGGTCATAATTCCGGTCATTGATTAGGGAAAGTCCCCATTCCACTTTTTCGATTGGTAAGTTGCTAAAGGGAAAATCTTATGGACCGTATTTTTACAATCATTGCTTCCGTGGTTATGTTTGTGGGCGTGGCAGCCGGAGCGTTTGGGGCACATGGACTTAGCAATCATTTCACAAGGTATCCGGAATTAGAAGCAACCTTCCAGACGGCTGTTAGATATCAATTGACTCATGGACTAGCTCTATTTGCGGTAGCCTGGTCTGCGACAAGATGGCCCGGCACCTTAACGAATTGGTCCGGATATCTCTTTATTGCCGGCGTCGTTATTTTTTCGGGAACGCTATACTTGTTAAGCATAACCGGTATAAGATGGCTAGGTGCTATTACACCAATTGGGGGAATCGCCTTCCTGGCTGGCTGGTTGTTTCTCTTGCTGGCAGCCTGGCGCGGTAGCTAAGGATTGTTCTGAAGTTGGACATGTTGATGGATCATTCAACAAGACAGGGTTGATCCCAACCATCCAGGATCCAACAGGCAAGGTTTGATACCAGCCATTCTTCAGCATCGATCCATGTTCCGCCAATTAACATATCCCAGTGTAGGTGGTTGCCAGTAGACAGCCCGGTCGAACCCACTTTACCTACCATCTCGCCTTTATCGACATCTTGGCCAGGTTGGACGAGAACTTCCGACAAGTGATAAACCCCGCTGAATATCCCAAAACCATGATCGATTAAAACGGCTCCACCTCGAACAAAGAGCCTCTCAGCTAAGACAATGGTTCCTTCGGCCGGTGAATATACAGGGGTTCCGCCATAAGCGCTGAAATCTACCCCCTCATGGTAGCTTTGGTAGGGACCACCGTTATAGGACCGACGCGCGCCATAGTCGGAGCTGTTACTCAAATATTCCTCGATTGGTTGTTGGAATGGTGAATTCCATAAGGGAAGCCCTTGAGCTTGATTCCATATCGCTGCTAATCGTTCCCGCTCAAGCTTGATGGATTCAGCATCTATGGCGGCGGCCTCTCCAGTCAAGGTGATATCCTCAAATGTCCATTCTCCGGGCACCATCCTCCAAGGTTGCGACCAAAGGGGACCATTCTCTGGAAGAATGGACAATTCGTGATCGCCTTCTTTAAAAAACGCCCCTGTCCCGAAGATGCCGATCAACCGATGATCCTTGACAAATGTGTTTACCGGTAGGTGAAAATAAGAAGTTTTTATAACCAGTTCCTCTTTTAATTGAGCTCGAATCGCCAATCCTTGGCCCGGTTGCGAAGGGATGCTTGATAATTCAAGGGACGAAAATCCTTCAGGATATTGTCTAGGGGGGTCCTGTCCTACCGGGATAAAAATCGGCCGGTATAACAATGGGCGGTAGGGGTGTGAGTGATCGTTCAATAGGGACAACAACCAAACATTCGAATTATGAATTATCGCTTGTTGTAAGAGCCCTCCATTATTAACATTTAGCATCTTACCGGTTCGTTCGACCCCGGTAGAATTCGGAATGATGACCCCACTGCCTATCACAGGTTGTCGTTGTGCATTAATGTGAAAATTGGCCGATCGAATATCTGATTCGTCCATGCCAAAACGCCAGGCCAAGGCTGGCCAAGTATCACCGGGCTGGACGATGTGATTAATTATCGGGAGCTCTTCTTGAGCAACTACCGGATTTATCAATGCTAGAAATACTAGCCACAGCAATCGTATTGAAATTCGAAAGAGATAGCCAGCTCTTTGATACTTATTCATCATCAGTGGGGCTTCAGCCGTTAACAGTATATCAAACGCGCCTGTGATTGTCGTCTTGACACTCATGATACGCCATGTTATAGTAAATGAAATAACGCAGTGCGTCATAGAAGTCGCTGGGAAGGAAGATTTTGAGTAAGTCGAGCCGGGTTTTCTTATCCATTGGCACAAACTTAGGTCAGCGGCGAGAAAATTTACAGCAGGCTGTTGATGCATTGGGTGGGGTGTTAGCGGTTGAGTCAATATCGCCAATTTATGAGACCGCCCCGTGGGGGATGACCGATCAGCCAGATTTTCTTAATGCTTGTCTCGCGGGTCAGACCAAACTTCAACCACATGAACTTCTAAATTCATGTAAGGAAATAGAACGCCAATTAGGCCGTCAGCCGGGTTCTCACTGGGGACCGCGATTAATCGATATCGACCTAATCTTATATGGTGATCAAATCATAGATGATGCCAATTTACAGTTGCCCCATCCTCAAATGGCACTTCGAGCTTTTGTTCTAGCACCACTTGCCGATATTGCACCCGATTTTGTACATCCCCAGAATGGCCAGTCGATTTCTGAAATGTTGCTGGATGTCGATCTTACCACTGTCAAACGTTTGTCAATATCTGAGGCGATGTTGCGGAGACCCATAAAGTTCACATGGGGCATAAAAACCTACGTAATGGGCATCTTAAACGTTACACCGGATAGCTTCTCAGGTGATGGGCTTCTGGTAGATCAGGACTGGATTGAAGCAACGGTTAAAAAAGCCATAGGGTTCGTGGTAGATGGTGCCGACATCATCGACATCGGAGGTGAAAGCACACGCCCAGGTAGTTTACCGATTTCTACCGAAGAGGAAACGGCCAGGGTCGTACCAGTGATAGAGGCAGTGAGGCCGCACGTGGATGTGCCATTATCTGTCGATACTTATCGTGCATCCGTCGCGAAAGCCGCTTTACAAGCTGGAGCCGATTGGGTAAATGATGTCTGGGGATTGAGGATGGACCCTGATTTGGCTGAACTGGTTGCTGATAGAGGCTGCCCGATGGTGATTATGCACAATCGAAGCAAGCCAAAAAATGTTGACCAACAAGCGCGACTCGGTGGGCGTTATATCGGAGTAGATTATCGTAACCTTTTGGAGGATATTGCCCAAGAGTTGAAACAAAGCATTGATATCGCCGCCAGTCATCATGTTGATGAACAGCAGATAATCATTGATCCTGGTATAGGTTTTGGAAAGACAGTGGAGCAAAATCTGGCGTTGTTGAAAGGTCTTGATTCTCTGAAAGAATTGGGTTATCCAATCCTGGTTGGACCTTCTCGTAAATCGTTCATCGGTTATACCCTCAATTTACCACCTGAGGAAAGATTGGAAGGCACAGCCGCAGCGATAACCATTGCCATCGACAGAGGAGCGGACGTCGTCCGTGTGCATGATGTCAAAGAAATGGTCCGGGTAGCTCGAATGGCTGATGCCATCTTACGCTGAGACTTATTTTCATTAAGGAATCATAGATGATGTTTGACCTCGAACTTGACGAAGAACAGAAGATGTTGGTTGATTCTATCGATCGATATACTGCCAATATGGTTAACAAAGCATACCGTGATGCAGATGAAGAGGGCCAATTGCCGGAAGATTTGGTAAAGGCAGGATGGGATTTTGGCCTCTTACCCTCCAGCATTCCAGAGGAATATGGCGGCTTTGGCGAATATTCGGCCGTTACAGGCGCTCTGGCGATGGAAGCTTTTGCCTATGGAGATCTGGCTCTTTCTCTGAGCATAGCCTCTCCGGGATTGGTGGCTTTGCCTATTATGCTAGCTGGTAGCGAGGATCAGAAAGCCAAGTACTTACCCTCTTTTTGTGTTGAGTTTCCACCTCACGTGACGGCTGCATTAACGGAACCGAATGTCTTGTTTGATCCCCGAGAATTAACAACTACTGCTCAGCGATGTACAGATGGCTACACCTTAAATGGGGTAAAGTCCTATGTCCCCATGGCAAATTCGGCCGATACAATCCTCATCTATGCCAATGAAAACGGCCATACTCAAGGATTTCTTGTACCGGGCGATTCACCAGGGCTTGAAGTTGGTGAGCGAGAGAAACTAATGGGGATTCGGGCGCTGCCGACTTATTCTCTATCTCTAGTGGATTGCCATGTACCAATAGAGAATAAACTTGGCAGAGAGGAAAGTCTTGATTTTGATCTTATCCTCAATCACCATCGGGTTGCCCTGGGTGCGGCAGCCGTAGGATTAGCAAAGGCAGGTTGCGTTTATGCCTGTGACTACGCAAAAAATCGTGTCCAGTTTGGTGAGCCAATTGCTCACCGTCAGTCAATT
>DOXE01000205.1 GCA_003519205.1 Chloroflexota bacterium | reverse complement strand
ATAAGCTGCATCATAACTAGAGAGCGAATTTTCCCTCCCAAGCGCCAGCAAATCCTTCATCATTCTTTCAGGCCATGTGCGTTCGACAACAATCGGGAGTTGGGACAATAATGAGATAAAGCGGACACTATCTGATTCATGTAACCGTTTTCTATGCTCTGTCACCAACAACACATTTACGACCTCTAGCGGCCAGATTGCGGGCACAACAGCTACAGACTCCGTTAAGCTGTTCAAAACGGCATCAGCGTACGAGTTTGCTTCATCCCGAAAACACCATGTCATAACAATCGAATTATCGACAACGAATCGCTTGCCCATTCAACGCCTTCCTTCCTCGATCATTTCGCGAATGGTTAATCCCGAAAGACTATTGTTTTCACGGAATTCGTATAATTGCCTTATCACAACCTCTATATCAACACTTTTTTCAGGATCATAGGGTCCTAAAACAGCCACAGGCACGCCGTGTTTTGTAATCGTGATCCGGTGGCCTTTTGCTGCACGCTCAAGTAATTTGGGTAAATGCGTCTTGGCCTCATAAGCGCCGACTTTTTCCATGTCCCGGTTCTCCTTCTAAATGCAATGCTTCGTTAATCATTGTATTATATAAGACTAGTGTGAGACCAGTCTATCATCGAGTAAAATTACGGTCAAGGTAACGATGCATCCCTCTCAGCTTTAGATTAACCTGGTGGTACAATACATCTTGTGGTACCAGGTTATTGCTTTCTGCATTCTTATGTGGGTAGANNGATGCCCAGCGCACGATGCTATTTGTAAGCCCGGGTTGCCTGGAACTGACGGGTTATACACCCGCTGAACTGATGGATGTTCATCCTTTCACCTTTGGAGACATGATCCTTGAGGAAGATCGAGCGTCCGTCCAGCAGGAAATAGAACAGGCTTTACAGGAAAAACGTTCATATACTTGTACCTATCGGCTGATCACGGCCGATGAGCAAAAACGATGGGTATGGGAGACTGGCCGCGGCACATACGATGATGACGGCACCCCACAATATCTGGAGGGCTTTATTACCGACGCGACTGAACAGGTTGTGGCCCTCCAGCACCTTGAGCAAAGTATGGCCGATAGGACGCGGACGCTCTCGGCGCTTTATGACATTTTGGAAATGGCCAGCAAGCCAGCCGAGTTGTCAGTTGTCATCAACAAATCCCTACAACGGGTTTTGGTTGCCACTCAGGGGGACGCCGGTTTTATCCATCTGCGCGAGAAAACAGGCAAAACTCTACGGCTCGTCGCCCGGAATAGCATCCCAGAGTCTATGGCAGAAAAAATCGACAGAGTTTCGCACCAGGATGGATTAGTAGCCTGGGTCTCTCAAAATAGGCAGGCGTTAGTAATCCCAAACGTCAACAAAGACCCCCGTACAGTTTATCTTGCCACCGATAGCCACTTAAAGGTCTATGTGGGTGTACCTATTGCTACACAAGAGCGCGTGTTTGGGACGTTGAGCGTGTTGGGCCAGGACCTTAATCAATTTAGGGCAGAGGAGATAGAATTATTGGTTTCCATTGGGGAGCAATTGGGGGTAACCATCGAAATTGCACGTTTGCGTAGAAAGGCNNCTGACCCTTTTTGCGGAAGCGGGACGGCGCACAGCCAAGGCGGGTAAAAACAAGGAGGCCACTGATTATTTTTCCCAAATTGGCGAGACCGGACAACAGGCCTTAAAGGAAATGCGGCTGCTGATTCACAGGTTGCGGCCGTCCATCCTGTCTAAAGAAGGGCTGGTTCGTGCATTACAACACCGGTTGAATTCCGTCGAAGGGCGAGCGGGTGTTAGACACGAGATGATCGTTGAAGACGAAATTAGGCTTTCTCCGGCGCTCGAAAATGCTATTTATCAAACTGCACAGGAGGCCCTCAATAACGCTCTTAAACATGCGATGGCATCAGAAGTCATCGTACAATTGAGCATTGTAAATGGCCAGCAAGTCGTGTTGCAGGTAAAGGACAATGGGCGCGGATTCGACCCCGACGCGGCCGCCGAAAGTGATGGCATGGGCCTGACGAGCATGCAGGAGCGAGCGGAGATGTTTGGTGGTCACCTGACCATTCATTCAATCCCAGGTCAAGGCACGACAGTGAAGGCTAGTTTGAAAGTCGCTCCAAAAACGCCCAGGCGAAAGGGCGAATTTGACATTGAGGATCTACTATGAATGACGAAATTCGCGTTTTTTTAGCCGATGATCACGCTGTCGTTCGCGCGGGTATTGAAGCATTGATTGGCACTGAAAAAGGGATGACGGTCGTGGGCACGGCTGCCGACGGCGAAGAAGCCGTTGCTAGAGTTGCCGATCTAAACCCTGACGTTATTTTGCTCGACATTCAGATGCCCAAGAAAAACGGCATTGAGGCGATCGCCGAGATAAAAGAACGCGATCCCCGGGCTCGGATCCTGGTCCTGACCAGTTTCAGCGACGAAGACAAAGTCTTTGCAGCCATCAAGGCCGGGGCAGTGGGTTACATCTTGAAAGATGCCTCGCCGCACCAGCTCTTGAGGGCTATCCACTATATTCATGAAGGCAAGTCGTCCTTAGATCCCGAAATCGCCCTTAAAGTCATTCACGAGCTGAACAAACCTTCAGAGCTCCCCCCCACCGAAGAGCCTTTGACTGAACGGGAAGTAGAAATACTCCAGCTTGTAGCCCGGGGACTATCGAACCAGCAAATCTCCGAGGAGTTGATCATCAGCGAACGGACGGCGCGCACCCATATCAGCAACATCCTGGCCAAGCTCCATCTCGCTAATCGTACACAGGCTGCCCTCTATGCCTTGCGCCAGGGTATCGCAAGCCTTGACGAAGAATAATAACCCCCTCTTCTACGTCAATTGACTGACTTGGCTGTTCTTTGAGTAGCCTTTTTGCCCTAGGCAAAACGCGTCAAATGGCCGATGTTTTCTACCGGTTTGACGATTATCATCGTAATACAAAGACCACATTTCCCAGAACAAGAGATGGATAGGGTGACCGAGTGATAGAGATTCTCCTCGTCGAAAGATATGAAATCATGCGCGAAGGGCTTCGGGCTCTGATTGCCACGGAGCCAGATATGGTCGTGATTGGCGAAGCAATCGACAGCCCAACGGCAATAGAACAAGCCTATTTCCTCCACCCAGACATCGTTATCGTAGATCCCATGTCGCTGGGCCATGATAGCATCCCAACCATATCCTCTCTCAAACAGGTCAACCCAAAAACGCGCATTCTCATATTGACCAATTATATCGACAAAGGAGAGGTCCAGGCTGCATTACAGGCTGGTGCTCGAGGGTATATGTTGAAAGGCACGGCCGCNNTCCATAATGGGCCACGAATAAATGGCTATTAACGCTGAGTTAACGCTAAATATACGATATTGGAGCAAATGAATTATGGCCAAGGTCAAAACAAAAGTAATTACCGCCTTTTGTCCAACCTGCGATACCCGCATTCGCTTCAGCGAGCGGCCGCGGTTATTCGACATCGTCAGTTGCCCTGAATGTGAGGAGTTCTTTGAAGTGGTGAGACTTTCGCCTATTGAACTCCAGTGGGCTGACGAGAGCAGCCTCGGAGATGAGGAAATAAAGGACGCTGACGATTGGTGATAAACACGGCCAGGTAGTTTTTGTTTTCTTGAGAAATGGAGATGTCAACTGAACCAGTTTACATGACGGAAAAGGGCAGGCAAAAGATCCAGGATCAGCTCGACCACCTTTACAATGTCGTGCGCCCTGAATACGCCGAGCTTTTGCACGAGGCCAGAGAAGGAGGTGATTCGATCGACAATACCGAGTACATCTACCTGGTAGAGGAAATGGCATCAATCGAAGCCTGGATTCGGGAGCTCGAACATATGCTCGACCATGCTGAGCTAATCCAGCCTGGAGCACCGACGGGGCAAGTCCAATTGGGTAGCACAGTCCTCATTCAGGAAAATGGCGGCGTCCCCGAGAGCTACACCATCGTGGGTTCCACAGAAGCCAACCCGGAAGAAGGGCTGATATCGAATAAATCGCCCTTGGGAAGGACCTTGCTCAACCATCGTGTAGGTGAGGATGTCACGGCCGATACGCCGGATGGTAAGTTGACTTTCCGTATCATTGCCGTGACATAGGCAATATTACCCCTTTTTGACCCCGAATAAACTTTTGGAAAAGAATCATGCATGTTGCTTTGCTAGCAAACTTAAAGAAGAATGCTCCTGTATGGCCGGGGATGTCGCCCGATCATTGGGACGATCTGGACTCAGAAGAAACGATCGCAGCTATCATGGCTGCCCTGGAATCACATGGACACCAGGTTACCTTCGTTGAAGGAGATGTTACGCTCTATGACCGGATGAGGGAACTCAGGCCCGATATTTGTTTCAACATAACCGAAGGTCACTTCGGCGATGCCCGCGAGGCCCAGGTACCGGCCATGCTGGAGATGTTACGCCTACCTTATACCGGCTCACGGGTACTGACTCTGGCCCTAAGCCTGGACAAACCGATGACCAAACGGGTACTAACCCACCACGGTTTGCCTACACCACCCTTCCAGGTCTTTGAACGGGTGAACGAACCGCTGGATCCGGAGATGCAATTCCCTATGTTTGTTAAACCAAGCCGGGAGGGAACCGGAATGGGCATCAGTGCCGAGTCAATCGTTTTCGATGAGGGACAGTTATTAGGGCAGCTTCGTCGTTTGTTTGAGCGCTATGATCAGCCAGTCCTGGTGGAACGTTTCATCGAAGGGCGCGAAGTCACCGTTGGCGTTGTTGGCAACCTCAGCAGCCCGGTGGCCTGGCGATTGCCGGAAGATGAGGAAGCCCCGCGCGTTTCTCGCGGATTGCACTTCTTCCCGCCATTGGAAGTCGATATGAGCCGCTATCCGTCTGAAGAAGCTGGCGTCTATACTGGAAAAATTAAGACAGAATTGGCTCATGATTTCTACTATCTGTGTCCGGCTCCGCTAACTGAAGAACAGATTGAAGAACTTAACTGGCTAACAGCGGCTACTTTCCGTGTTACCGGTTGTTTGGACGTGGCCCGGGTGGATTTCCGGCTGGATGCCAACGATAACAATAAGCCCTACATTTTGGAGATNNAATCGTATCCTCGACGAGGCGATTGAACGACAGGAATTATCATTTCAAACTGAATCAACTATTTGAGAGTATGAGAGGTGAAATAAAGATCATGAACAAAACCATAAGCGCTATTTGTCCATCGTGCGAAACCCGTATTCGTTTTCATAGTCAACCAAAGTTGCGGGATGTCGTCGTCTGCGATGAGTGCGGGGAAGAGCTCGAGGTCGTTCGCTTGTCCCCACTAAAACTCGACTGGTCTGGGTTCAACGACGAAGAATTATGGTCGGACGTCGATTATGATGATTACGGCGACTATGGCAACGGCCGGCAAGATCGGTATGATTTTTGACTGAGAGTGTTTTACGAACAAAACTAAAATAAGTTTGTTTCCCCCCTCGTAAACGAGGTAATAGCCTTGTTTTTGAATAGACCGCTCACAGAGCGGTCTTTTGTATTAGATGTAATCCGCCTTAAGACGGATGTGTTTTATCTTCAATTATGCTTTCATTTTATTAACTTTGGGGAGCTAGAAAAGAAGATAACTCCCCCAGGAAAATGAAGATACAAAGGTCATGGAAGACCACCATGGCCCATAAGAATGGAGGTAAAACATGTTCCAAAAAAGAGAGGCTGGCGGGAAGCCAATTGTTGCCTTAATCCTAGCTGGCTTTATTATCCTGATGGCTGGAAAGGTTGCTTCTGCACAAGTCCAGGATGGGTGGCGGGGCGAATACTATAACAATATGACCCTCAGCGGCTCGCCGGCTTTAGTACGGGTCGACAAGGTTATCGACTTCAGTTGGGGTACCGGTTCCCCGGAGTGGAGTGTTGTCGGTGCCGACAACTTTTCGGTTCGCTGGACCGGTAATCTAAACGTTTCACCCGGCCGCTATCGTTTCACCACGGCTACGGACGACGGCGTCCGGTTGTGGGTGAATGGCCAACTCGTCATCGACAAGTGGCTGGAACAGCATACGACTTATTACACGGCCGATGTAGATCTTCCTAGTGGCACTGCCTCCGTGCAAATGGAGTATTACGAAAACGTAGGCGGTGCGAGGGCCCTTTTTGACGTCAAACGCTTGAACGGGAGTTCCAGCGGTAGTGGTCCCTGGTACGGGGAATACTTCAACAATAAACACCTGTCCGGTTCGGCAGCATTGTATCGTAATGAAGCCGACATTAACTTCAACTGGCGCTCGGACTCGCCAGCACCCGGCACCATCAATCCGGACAACTTCTCCGCCCGGTGGACTCGCCAACTGGATCTAATGCCCGGCCGGTACCAGTTTGCCGTGACCACAGATGACGGTGTTCGACTGTGGGTTAACAATCAACTGGTTATCGATCAATGGCGGGACCAACATCCGGCCACTTATCGAGCCGAAATCGATCTGCCCGGCGGCAATACTCCGGTGAAAATGGAATATTACGAAAATACGGGCGGGGCGAAGGCTCAGCTCTCGTGGGCCTTTGTTTCAAGCGGCGGAAATTCGGGTGGAGGATCCTATACCCCCGGAACCTGGCGCGCCGAGTACTTTAACAACACCGGCTTAAGCGGGCCGCCGGTATTGGTGCGGGACGAAGGACAGCCCAACGTTAATTGGGGGTACGGTTCGCCTGCTCCTGGCATCGTTGGCAACGACTACTTCTCTGTCCGCTGGACTAGAACTTTGGAGTTCATCCCCGGCCGTTATCGCTTCACGGTCACAACTGACGACGGCGCTCGGTTGTGGGTGAACAACCAGTTGGTTGTCGACAATTGGCGCAACCAGCCGGCCCGGCCAATTTCAGGACAAATTGACCTGGCTGGTGGTCTGGTGCCGATCCGGTTGGAATATTACGAGGCGGATGTGCTAGCCGAAGCTCACCTGGGCTGGGAACGAATTGGCTCGGCCGCTAACACAGGTGGCACGCCAATGGCCAGTGTCACAACCTATTACCTGAACGTTCGCCAGGGACCTGGCCTGGGGTATGCGATTATCAGCCGGCTTACCCGTGGACAGATGGTTCAGTTGGCCGGTTTCCGCAATGCCAACGCCACCTGGGTTAAGGTAAACTTACCCGACGGCCGACAGGGCTGGAGCTACGCCGGTTACCTGCAGAGCAGCGTTCCTATATCTAGCCTGGCTGTTGAAGGTGGCCAGCCAATCCCGGTTAGTGGCTCAACTGCCACCGTGGCCCGGGCGGCCCTTGTCAACGTCCGGTTAGGTCCTGGTGTGGGTTATCGTGTCCAAACCTCCGTGCCCAGTGGTGCTACTGTAGAACTGTTAGGGCGCAACGCGGCCAGTACTTGGGCTAAAATCCGGTTGACCAGTGGCACAGTAGGCTGGATGAATGCCTACTACTTAAATAGTGCCACGCCGATCAGTAGCCTATCGATTGTGGGTTAGCGAATAGTCAGATATATCCAGGCACAGGATGGATCTGTGCCTGGACTTCTGCAATATTGTGGAGGTGTAGCCATGTACCATCAGCGAATGAGGATGCCTGTTAACGCAGGTATATAGAAATGAGTAAATTAAACCGCATTTTAACCCTCCCACTGGTGGCGTTCTGTTTGCCACTACTTTTCTCACTTCTCTTGTTAGCAGCTTGTAGCACTGGCGCAGTTACAGTGACCCAGGCTACACCAACCATAGAAAATACGAAAGCAAACGATGTGGTCTCTTTCCCCACGCCCTCGCCTTCTCCCACCTCAACGGCCGATCCAGCTTCAGTAAACCAACTTATCGCATCGTTCACCACTGCCGGAGCCGCTGTAGTTAACAACGGCCGTACCGAACAAGGTGTATTCCCCGGCGATGATAATAAACTCTGGCATCTCACCATTGCCGGAGCCGATGTCAACGTCTTTGAATTCAGCGATACGGCCGCTCGTCAAGCCATCAGCGATAACATTTCTCCCACCGGGTACGAGTTTATCGTCCCTGATGGTGATACGACTGTTACCACCTATTGGGATGGTGAAGGGGTTCCCCACTTTTGGGCGCGGGATAATTTGATTGTGAACTATTGGGGAGAAGATGTGGCCGTACTCACCACCCTCAATGCTGTCCTTGGCCTACCCTTTGCCGACGGTTCCCAACTCTATCGCCCTGAACCTCACAGCGGCGCGATTGCCGGTATCAGCGAATATGGGATCAGCTTCCAGTACGATCCCACCTTAGCCGCCGGCATTCAGCCCCAGATAGTGGATGCCTTTACCGAGGATAACGGCATGGATTACTTACTGCTTCCCCAATATCTCGCCTTCACCTTTCCCAACAGTTATACAAGTGCCGAACCTTTACTCCAGCGACAACAGCTCAACCTGGAGACAATGCCGCAGATTGTGGTTTACCCGG
>DOXE01000233.1 GCA_003519205.1 Chloroflexota bacterium | reverse complement strand
AGGCGGCGGCTCCGGCCCGCTGGACATTCCCGATTGGAATATTGAACAGATGATAACAGCAAGAGGCGCCTTGAACACACTGGCCAAGCTGGGCGCAAGTGGTGTGGGCGCCTTCGGCACCAAAGAAGAANNACCGGGTGAAGAGATCCTTGATGGTTCCTGGACGTTTCCCAAAATCGTGCCGGCTGAATAACCAACGGAGCGATTGGTCACTGCTGGTGCGCAAGGAATAGCTCACTAGCCAGGTCTAGTCGTTAGCGATCAGAAAAAAACATCATACAGAGATAGCACCTCGTTTACTCGGGGCGCTGTCTCTGCATGATATCAACCGACATAATAGGAACTCGCGATGAGACAAGAGGAGAGCACCAATAAGCCCCATCAAAGCCAGGCTGTCACCCACGTTCATAGTGCCAGCTATGACTTCTTTGTCCTGGTATTGACCCTCTACTCCTTCATAGTGGCGGCGTTGCTACTGCTTGGATCTGAACCGGCGACAGATGCTGTTCTCCCACGGGTCGATCTAATAATCTGTTTCCTCTTTTTCATCGACTTTCTGCTTAACATCAGAGGCGCGCCCGACAAAGCTAGCTATGTTTTCAAACAAGGAGGCTGGTTGGACCTGCTGGGGTCTGTACCAGCCGTTCCCGGCTTGCCCTGGACACTTCTATTTCGCCTGGCCCGATTAAATCGACTGATTCGGATTATTAGACATCTGCGAGGTAAAAGTAGCCAGGACCTATTTTCGGAAACCCGAAATTCTCCAGCCCGAACATTATTGCTGACCACCACTATTTTCGCGATTGTACTCATCACGATAACCAGCCTGTTCATTCTGCGCTTTGAAAGAGGTGCGACCGGAGCCACTATCACAAACGGAGCTAATGCCTTCTGGTGGGCATTTGTAACTGTCACAACCGTAGGCTACGGTGACTATGTGCCGGTCTCCTATCTCGGCCGCATCGTGGCTATGGTACTGATGGCTTTTGGGATCGGCGTTTTTGCTGTTCTGACCAACTTTGTGGCCGTCAAACTGGGGCGCATAAGGGATGATTCGGAAGATGTGGATGCAATTGTTAGAGAGGAAAACGCCATCATCCTAGCCGAGTTGGCCGAGATCAAGAAATTGCTTAAGCAACAAGGCGCGGAGGATTACCAGGCAGATTGATGGTCCTACTAGAAATATAGACTCAGTCCTAATAGTTGGCTGGAAAGTAATTAGTCTGGCGGAAACGACTGCGCGGCTGGTCCTCCAGGAGATTCATAATGTTCCATTTCATGAAAATTCATACCGTCCCGACTGAAGAAGAGGGTAGTACCTGGCTGCAGTTGTTCTTTGATCTGGTGTACGTGGCTATTCTGGTGGAGTTAGGAAACCGGCTAAGCCACAACCTGAATTCTGAAGAGCTTGCCGTTTTTGTCCTTCTTCTAATACCCATCTGGTGGTCTTGGCTGGAATTCGTGAATTACGGCCGGCGCTATCCCGTTGACGATATTGGCCAGCGAATCCTGACCGTGCTCTATATGGCGCTGATGTTGCTATTAGCCTTTGAGATTCATAGCCTGACAGGAACCACAACAACCACCTTCCTCGTGACCTATGGTTTCTCCAAATTTGTCCTGGCCCTGATGTACGGCCGGGCCTGGATCAACTACCCTGCCTATCGGCGTTCAACTAGCAGCAAGGCGGCGGCATTTACCACGGTTGGTGTTCTATGGATCGCCGTTGCAGTGTTTGCTCCGTCCAGCTATTGGCTATGGGTTATTGTTGTCATCGTAGGTGCCTTCACACCCTCCTTGATCCAGCTATTTCATGGCCTCACCAGCCAGGCTGATGTGCCAGAACCACCCATCAAATACCATTTCAAAGTGCATCGCTTTGGCGAGCTGACCATCATCGTTCTGGGTGAGTTCTTCATCAAGTTGGCGACCAGCTCCTCCGGTCGAGAATTGATGGTCATTAACTACTTGATAGGCGCCGGACTTCTGGGCATATCGCTCAGCCTATGGTGGCTGTACTTTGATCACCTGGAACATGCCAGGCTGTCCAAGACTGGATGGCGGCTGTGGGTTTGGACTTATAGCCACTTCCCATACATGGCGGCCATCACTGCCTATGGTGTGGTCGGAAACCAGATTTTCGCCGCGCCGCCCCGCGGGCCGCTGGATGACACGAAGCGGCTGCTCTTTACCATCGCCCTGGCCACTGCCGTGCTGGCCTATGGGGTCATCGAATGGGCAGCCAAAGAAAGAGATGAGCCTCTGGCTCGGTCACCCCAACCCTGGATTCGGCTTGGCGCCGCGGCCGCGCTGCTGTTTGTTGGATTTTTGAGTGGCTCGCTCAATGTTGGTTGGCTGGTTGCGCTTGTTGCGGCTATCTTGCTGCTTCAGGTCGGCCTAGATATCTACGAGCGGTTACAGCGGCCACAACCGGAAACGGCTCAAGTTCCCGCTACAGGTTTCAGCGGACAACAGGTGTGAATTTACATACTGTTCTCAAAGGATTGTCATGAGAGAAACTGAAGGGTCAACAAAGAATCACTTGTTAAGCCGCCGCGTCTTCTTCGGCATCCTGATCATAGTGAGTACCATTCTGGTCCTGGTCTTGATCAGGCCCTATCTCAGTGTGATTATCTTCTCGCTGACCATCGTCGTGGTCTTGCGGCCGCTCTACAACCGAGTCTATAGCTGGAAGTGGGTGAGCAACTTTCGCGCCAGCAAGGGGTTGGCCACGGCGTTGACAATCCTTGGTTTTATCCTGTTTATCGCCATCCCGGTCACGATTCTGGCTATGTTGGCTCACTCACAGGTGGAGGCGCTTTCGTCTGATATCTCAGTGGATGAATTTGCTCTGGAAGATTTCTTGGATGAGTTGCTGACAGAGATTGAAACGCTTCCAGTTTTGAGTTCTGTGGAAATCGATCGTGAGTCATTCTTGGAAACACTGACCAGTGCCGTAGACCAGCTGTTTAGGACGTTGATCAATTTGGTGCTTAGCATTGCGGCCTCATTTCCCAATTTGCTCATAAGCATGTTTCTTTTCTTTGGTTTCCTAGTGACACTTCTGCCCAGCTATGATTCGCTGGCGGATCTGGAGCGCGACTTGATTAATTTGGATCGCCCCATCTTCGAAGCCTACGCCACCAAGATCAGCCTCATGACTCGCTCGATGTTCCTAGGGATCTTTGTGCTCTCGTTCATTCAAGGCGGCGCCATGGGGATCTTCTACACCATCGCCGGGGTACCATACGCCGCATTCTGGACAATGCTTTCCATCGCCTTGTCGGTCTTGCCACTGGTGGGCATTAGCTTCGTCGTCTTGCCGATGAGCATTATCCTGATCCTGAATGGCGATGTTCGCTCAGCCATTATTGTGCTGATTGGTTTTTACGGCTTCGCCAATTGGATCGATATTGTCCTTCGGCCGAAACTCGTACCACAGGGAGCGTATCTGCACCCGATGTTGCTGATCCTGAGTGTCTTCGGCGGATTGGCCCTGGCTGGTTTCTTTGGCGTGGTCTACGGACCGGTGATCATGATCGTATTCGTAACTACCATTGACATGTATCGCCGCCATTTCCTGGGTATCGGTGAACCAGCGGAAGCCGATAACGAGGTTGTTCCAGCAACTGAGTAGGTCAAAAAGGATTCAGGAGTTGAAACGATGAGACAGGCAAGATTGATCCCAATCACTCTGATCGTTGTGGCATTTTTGTCGATTCTGATAACGGGTTGCAGCGCTGATGAATCAGCGTCGACAGCTACGGCCAGGCCGCTCCCTGAAGAAACGGCTTCCCTCATGACGCCAGAATCCGCACCAACCATGGCACTCGAGGGTGAGGGAGGTGAGTTAACCACGCCGGCCGTGGATGAAGATGGGGCAACGCGATCGCCGGACACTTCAGGGTTGACGGCCGTGATTGTCAGCGGAGATGTAGCTGGAGCGGGCAAGCCTTTCACGTTCGACGGCACACAGTCTCAGGCTGGGGCTGTTCCTATCGTCGATTATGTTTGGAGCATGGGAGATGGCACGACCCTGTTCGGTCTGGCTGTGGAACATGCCTTCAATGAGCCAGGTTTCTATACAGTTACTTTGATCATCAGCGACGAAGATGGACAGACAGACACGTCCGCTAAAGTGGTGGAAATTGTCCCGCTCGAAGATCTCAGTCCGCCTACAGTCGCACCCGATGACCCGGCGATGGCGTTGATCGGTACCTTCTGGGCGATGAATTACCCCGTTCGGGGAACAACGGTCACACTGCTGTTCGGCGAGGAGATGCTTTCTGGATCATCGGGCTGCAACAGTTACGAAGCCAGCTACACCGTTACTCCGGCCGAAGGCGCCAGCGCCGATATTTCGGTTGGTCCCATTGACAGCACCAACCAGGCGTGCACACAAGAGGTTATGGCCCAGGAGCGAGGCTATTTGGAGATCGTGACTTCAGCCAAGAGCGTCACCATCGATGGCGAAACGCTCATATTGGAGTCAGCCAATGGCACGTTGACCTTTAACGTGGCACAAACAACTGAGTAGCCAACACCTCAGATCCGCCCAAATACAGTCAACCTAGAGCAAAGAACATCAAATGGCAAAACAATTCATCAATCCCCATACTTTGCGAGACGATATCATGGCCGGGCTAGTGCTGGGCATCGAGAGTGTGCCCGACGGCCTGGCCCAAGGGTTTCTGGCTTTCGTCAACCCGGTCTTCGGCCTATATGGCTACATGATGGGCACCTTCTCGGCCGCTTTCTTCACCAGCTCAACCTTCATGGTCGTCCAGGCTACCGGGGCCATGGCCCTGGTCGTGAGCAGTGTGCCCCAAATCCATCACCCCGGCCAAGGCACCCAATCTCTTTTTGCTCTGGCTATCTTGACCGGTATCATCATGCTCTTGTTGGGGCTGTTCAAACTGGGTTCGCTGATTCGTTTCGTGCCCCATGCAGTGATGACCGGCTTTGTCAACGCCGTGGCACTGCTCATTATATTGGGCCAGCTAAATGACCTAATGGGTCATAATCCGGGTGGCAGCAACAAGCTTCTCCAGGCCATCAATCATGTCAGAAACTTGGATCAGGTTGACCTGCCAACCCTGATGGTAGGCTTGGTCACCATCTTTTTGATTATCACCCTGGAAAAAACTAAGTTGCAAGCGCTGGGGCTGGTGGTGGCAATGATCGTGGCCTCCTTATTAGTTCCGCTATTTGGCTGGGATTCGGTCACCACCCTAAATGATATTGCCGAGGTGCCCGGATCGTTGCCTCGACCCGTATTACCCTCACTTTCTCTATTTCCGGCGCTCATCGTCCCGGCACTTTCTTTGGCCTTTGTAGGCCTTGTGCAGGGGGCCAGTATCACTAAGAGCTACGTCAACCCGGATGGCAAGTATCCGGATGCCTCAGGTGACTTCGTGGGCCAGGGCGTTGCCAACGTGGTCTCCGGATTCTTTCAGGGCATGCCTGTCGGCGGCTCCTTTTCGGCTACATCCTTAGTCACCAGCGCCGGGGCCAGGTCTCGCTTTGCCAATATCTTCGCCGGCATCACCATGGCCTCGGTAATCGTCCTATTTGGCCCCTCCATCGGCAACATCGCCATGCCGGCCATGGCCGGCTTACTGATTGTCATCGGCTTTCGCACCTTCAAGCCGGCCCAGGTTGAAATGGTCTGGAAAACCGGTTCAGTGCAACAGGCCGTCATGGGCATTACTTTCATTTCCTGCTTGCTGATCCCCCTGCAGTATGCCGTGCTGGTTGGGGTAGCCATGTCGTTGCTTATGTTTGTGATCCAACAGTCAAACAAGATCACCATTAGGCAGTGGAAGGAGACGGAAGGTCCGTATCCTATTGAGCAGGATCCGCCCAAAACGCTGCCGGCCAACGACGTCTTGTTGCTCGTACCTTATGGCAGCCTCTTCTTCGCCGCTGCACCCATCTTTGAAAAACAGCTTCCGGGTGTTGATGAGGAGACGACCAACACGGCCGTTGTTCTCAACTTGCGAGGCTATGAAGACCTGGGCAGCACATTTCTCGAGGTGCTGGAGCGCTACGCGGATGACCTACACGAACATCACAGCAAGTTGATCCTGGGCGGGGTCCATGACAGTGTAATCAGGCAACTCGAAAAAACGGGCTTGATTAAGAAGATCGGCCGGGAAAATATCTTCGTGGTATCGGATCAGATCGGCCAGGCTGGCGCGGCTGCTTGGGATGCGGCAAACAAGTGGGTGGCCGAGCAATCTGAACACCCTTTCGAGGGGATTAGTATGCAAGCAAAAACGAGAGAGTAAAACTATCATCGTGCAGATGTCAGAGAGGCTTGACCGCAG
>DOXE01000345.1 GCA_003519205.1 Chloroflexota bacterium | reverse complement strand
TGGACAGTCGATGAATTGTTAACGTTCCGTATACCGCCACCTCGCTGGGAACCACCAAAACGACGTGGTCGGCCGTCTAAAGAGCTATTAGCTTTGGTTGAAAGATGGTGTTAAACAACCACGATTGAGTGTAGTCATACCCGACGCCGTAGTAAGTGATCAAACCGGCAATAACGCCGATTAATAACGACGCCTGGGGTGTGACAAATGCTGTGGAGGCAGTAATCGCCACTAGGCCTCCCAACGCGCCGTTAAAGGCCATGCTGACATCCCATTTTCGGGTATGGAAATAAGAAAGAAACATAGCTGTGATAGCACCGGTGGTGGCTGCGAAGTCAGTAGTAACCACGATTTTTGAGATCGGAAAGGGATCGGCCGCCAACTGGCTCCCTGGATTAAAGCCAAACCAGCCAAGCCACAGGATGAATGTGCCTAATGCTGCCAGGGGAATGTTATGCCCACGAATATTTTTACCGAAGACCTTATCACGTCGTTTGCCCAACATGATGGTCCCGGCTAAGCCGATGAAGGCGCCAACCAGATGCACGACGGACGATCCGGCAAAATCGAGATAACCCAACTCTGCCAGCCAGCCACCACCCCAAACCCAATGGCCGAAAATTGGATAGATGATCAAGCCAGCGAAAAAGCTATAAGCCAAATCGGCTTTAAAATCCGTGCGTTCGGCCATGAGGCCAGAAGCGATAGTGGACGCCGCAGCGCAAAATGCAAACTGGAAGAAGAAAAAGGCTAGCGTAGGGATGGTCAACCCCGGATAAACGGCTGGAATGTCGTTGAGAAAAAACCACTCCGTGCCGAAGAAGGAATTGCCTGAGCCAAACATGAGGCCAAATCCAGCAATGATGAAAGCCACGGTCGTCATCGTCGTATCCATCAGATTCTCGGCCATGATATTCACCACATTCTTTGACCTGACAAAGCCAGCTTCGAGAAAACCGAACCCAGCTTGCATGAAGAATACGAGAAAGGCGGCGATCAGAACCCAGACCGTATCGACAGCGCTAACCATCTCGCTGTCACCATCCTGAGCAAAGGCAGTTTTGGCGAAAACCATCAAGCCTACGACGATGGCGATATTGGCGAAACGCCTAATCGTTCGAAATTTATGTTCCATAATTGCTCCTGAATGCGAAAACGCCCCCATGCACGACAATTGTCGGCATTGGGGGCGTCCTGGCCCAAATTGAATATCTTTTTGTAGCTTTCTATGACTCTAAACGTTGACCCGCGATCCGTCAATATACCAGAATGTCCAAAAAAAGATGTTGATAATTGTGCAAAATCAATGAATGGCTTTGATCGTCGTTGCGGTTGATCCGCAGGTTTCGTGAAACTTTAACAAAGATTGCCATCCAGTTTTCATTCATCTTGCACATAGACATGTTGGCGATTCTGTTTCATACTGGAAACATGATAGATAAGCGGATTTGACAGCGGCACAGTAGCATGCGATTTATGCGAATTTTCTCTACCCGTACCCGACGCCAAATAACTAATACCAAACCCATGGAACGACACCTCTGACTGGGTAGATTTCGCCAACGCCGTTTAAGCAAGACTACGAATCAACCGCCCAGTAGGGCGGTTTTTTGCAATTGGTCTTTTTTCGCCTTTTCTGGAAGTCACTATCGTTTGCTATAGCGCTGGTAGGAGGAGAGAGACGGATGCTTAACTGTGGTATTCAATTCAACGGGAAGAGTGAACGGAAGCAGGCTGAGGAAAAGAATTCTCGCCGGACCCAGCTAGGGAGAAGGCCAACCAAGCAAGGCCTATACGATCCAGCCTTTGAACACGACGCCTGCGGCATCGGCTTTGTGGTCGATGTCAAGGGCAAGAAGTCCAACGAGATAACCCGCCAGGCCTTGACTGTACTGCAGAACCTGGCCCACCGTGGCGCCACCGGCAGTGAGCCCAACACAGGCGATGGGGCCGGGATCCTCTTACAGTTACCCGATGCCTTTTTTCGAAAAGTCACCCGATCGACGGGCATCAAGCTGCCGGCCCCAGGCCATTATGCGGTAGGCGTGCTCTTTTTGCCAAAAGCGACGGACCAGAGACAGGTCTACGAACGTCACTTTGCCGCCATCCTGCAGCGAGAAGGGGGGCGTTTACTCGGCTGGCGTGATGTGCCTACTGATAATACCTCTCTCGGGGAAACGGCCAAGGCCGGCGAGCCCTTCATTCGCCAGGTATTCATCGGCCGAGATCCTGATCTGATGGACGACGAATTCGAGCGCAAACTATATATGATCCGCAAGCGAGCGGAAAACAGCATCCCCCTCGAGGGTGAAGAAGGTGCCGCCTTTTACATCGCCAGCCTGTCCAGCAGAACCGTCGTTTACAAGGGGATGCTGATGGCTACCCAACTGGTGCGCTATTACCCCGATCTTTCGGATCCGTCGATGCAAACGGCCATCGCCCTGGTTCATTCTCGCTTCAGCACCAACACCTTCCCCAGTTGGGAGCGGGCCCATCCCAACCGCTATCTGGTGCATAATGGGGAGATCAACACCCTGCGGGGCAACGTCAATTGGATGCGCGCTCGCCAAGCCCTGTTCGCTTCCCCTTTGTTTGGCGACGATTTGGAGGATCTGTTGCCCATCATCGACGAGGAAGGCAGCGATTCGGCGATGTTTGATAACTGCCTGGAATTCCTCTATCTATCGGGCCGTTCTCTACCCCACGCGGTCATGATGATGATCCCCGAGCCGTGGTCCAAACACGAAAGCATGATGGTGGAAAAGCGGGCCTTCTACGAATATCACAGTTGCCTGATGGAACCATGGGATGGCCCGGCCTCCATCGCCTTCAGCGACGGCGTTCAGGTAGGGGCAGTCCTGGATCGTAATGGCTTGCGCCCTTCGAGATATGTTGTTACCAAGGATGGGTTGGTGGTCATGGCCTCGGAAGCAGGGGTGCTGGATATTGCGCCAGATCGGGTATTACACAAAGGGCGTCTCCAACCTGGGAGAATGCTTCTCGTCGATACGGCCGCCGGTCGCATCATCTCCGATGATGAGTTAAAAGGCAGGATGGCCAGGGCCTACCCTTACCAGGAATGGTTGGACCAACACCTGGTGTCTCTGGATGAGTTAGATTCGACGCCCATCCGTCTTCCGGTAACCCTTGGGGAGCGGCGAGTTTCACCCGATCTGGTGCAGCGCCAACAGGCTTTTGGTTATACTTTCGAAGATCTCCGAATCATCATTACGCCTATGGCCAAGAATGGCGTCGAACCCCTCGGTTCGATGGGCGACGACACGCCGCTAGCCGTGCTCTCTGAAAGGCCACAACTGCTCTATACTTATTTCAAACAGCTCTTTGCCCAGGTTACTAACCCGCCCATTGACGCCATTCGTGAAGAATTGATTACAGCCACGGAGGTTATGCTCGGCTCCGAAGGTAACCTGTTGTCCCCCCGGGCATCAGATTGCCAGCGCATCAAGCTAAAGACGCCCATATTGACCGATGAGGAATTGGGCCGGCTGCGATTTGTTAACCGGCTGGGATTCCAGGTGGCAACGCTCTGCCTGTTACTCCCGTTAGATCGCGGGCAGGTGAAATTGGAACAGGCCATGGACCAGCTCTGCCAGTCGGCGACCGAGGCCATTGAAGGAGGTGCTAACCTGTTGATATTGTCGGATCGGGGCGTCGACCGGCATCAGGCCGCTATTCCGGCCCTGTTAGCCACGTCCGGTTTGCACCATTACTTGATTCGTCAAGGATTACGGACCCAGGTGAGCCTGATCGTCGAGTCTGGCGAACCACGGGAAGTCCACCACTTTGCCACCCTCCTTGGCTATGGGGCTGATGCCATCAACCCTTATCTGGCCTATGAAACGATAGCCGACATCCTCGAAAAACAGATGGTGACTGGGACCACTTATCATGATGCGACAACAAAATACGTCAAGGCTGTCGTCAAAGGTGTGGTTAAGATCATCTCCAAGATGGGCATCTC
>DOXE01000320.1 GCA_003519205.1 Chloroflexota bacterium | reverse complement strand
GAAGAAGATTGGGATGATTTGATCGGTACCAATCTGAAGGCGCCGTTCTTTCTCGCGCAAGCGGCCGCGCCCTTCCTGCAATTGAGCAAAGGTTGCATTATCAATATCGTCGATATCCATGCCGAACGCCCGCTGAAAGGATATCCGGTTTACAGCATGGCCAAAGCCGGGCTGGTGATGTTGACCAAGGCCCTGGCGGGTGAACTTGGTCCGCAGGTGCGCGTGAATGCCGTGGCGCCAGGCGCCATTCTGTGGCCCGAGCCAATGGATGAAGTCACCAAGCAACGCATTCTGTCGCGCACCTTTCTCAAACGCAAAGGCGAACCCGAGGACATCGCGCGCACGATCCTGTTTTTGATCAACGAGGCGCAGTATATGACCGGGCAGGTGTTGGTCGTGGATGGCGGGCGCTCGTTGAATAGTTAACGCTATGGGAACAGACTGTAGGTTGGGCTAAGCGTGGTTGGCGCAGCCCAACATGGCCATGGCCGTATGGTTATGCAAATTAAAATCAGGGTAATAGCTTTCTGATAAGCTAATCAGGGCGTTAAAAGTAATATTTAGACTATACTGTCATCACCTTAGACGGTCATGTCCGTAATGTATTACGGATGCGTCCGTTCAATAACTGTAATGACAACAACCACAATGACTGACGCTGAACTCCAAGAATTCATTAATCGCTGTTACGCGGAGCTTGAATCAAAGCAGAGTCTTCTCGTCGAGAACTTCGCCCTAAACAATTTCAGCACGTTCGGCTATGACGATCCCCATGAAAAAATCCAATTCAAAAATGGAGGGATTGTTTACGTAGAGGCCAAGTTCACCCCCATCGGGACGTTCAGCCCCGTATCCGAAACATGGATGTGGGCTTGGGGCAATGATGAAGTATCAGAGCAGTTGAAGAGAAAATCCGAGAAGCTCAAAGAACTCGCCTCGATAACGGGTTTCCCGATATTTGAAAAAGCCATTCTCCGCGCAGATGATGATATGGCTTGGGAATTGGTAGCAATGTCGTGCCATCACCTGGAGTCTGATGGCATCTATCGAGCTAAATCCGATAACACGTTGCTATTTATGGCGTTGAATGATGTCAAAACCATCAAGTCGTCATAACAAGCGCTTCGAGCGGGACCGTCCAAAAGCTGGCTTCGCCAGCTTCCGTCCGGCCCCTCAAGCACAACGTTAGCTCTTCCTATGCTAAACAAATGCATCAATAAGAAAATCAGCCTCATCCTTTTATTCGGGATCATACTACTTCCCGTTCCACCTTATTTTCTGAACAAAATGCTTGGCACTGAGATGTTTATGGTTCTCAAGCCGGGGTTGCCATTGGCGATCGTACTTTCAGTATTTATTGCAATAGGGTTCATGCTTATCTCACCATTCGAGGAATGGAAACAGACGCCCAGGACCTGGGTCTCTGTCTCAATTGTTTTAAGTTTTATTCTGTTTATAGATATTCGATATTCAATTCCTTTTATCTCAACCTTTGCGTTAAGTGAGGAATTTACCAGGCAATACACGATATCGAAAAAATCAAACTATCGCGTGAGCGGTTGCTATAATCGTCACTCCATTAAACTACTAGAGAGTCCGGATTATTTCAGTAAAGTTTGTGTATCTCATGAATTTTGGTCGTCAGTAACTGCGGGAGATCGAGTTCTAGCCCAAGGCAAAGAGAACGCGCTTGGCATCCGAATCGAAAAGCTTCAGGTTTCACGCTAAACGTGGATGGGAACGGCGCACCCTTGTCACTCAGTATTCTACACAGGAGCTAACAATCGGTTCCAGACGACATCGGCGCTAACGCGCCGCCGCGCCTGAACCAGAACATTAGGCCTTTTATGGATTTACGAATTCAGCAGTTGTACCGTCAGTTAGACACTGTAAAAAGTCTTATTCAGTCCAAGGAACACGCGGTAGAGGTTGTCCGTAAGCTAAGTCAATCTGCTGGATGGCGAGAAAGATGTAGCGCCGCGTTAGTAGTCACTGAGTTCAGACTTGGTGAACAAATACCATTGTTGGTCGAAACCTTTAAAAGCAATCCGGAAATCCATACTTGCCGATGTTTTACCAGAATGATCACAGAAGTACTACATCAAACCGGACTACAGTATTTGGTCACAATGAAAGAATCTTGCAATATTGATGCACGAGGTTTGGTTTTAATCAAAGAAATAGATAATGCGATTCAAAGAATTCAAAAGGCCTAACTTCGCGTTCGAAGCAGACGCGAGACCTCCTCCGATTTAATGGACACAAACACCAAACGGAGAACGTGTCTGATGAAAAACTCATGTATTCATTCCAGGAACTTCACAACTCCAGCGCGGTTTCCACCAACGGCTGGCTCGCTTGCGGGAATTCCTGCCACAGCTGTTGCATGGATTTATGCTGGACGGGATGTACCAGTGCCGGTGCGAGATCCACCAGCGGTTTGAGCACACAGGCGTGTTCGGTGATTTCAAGACGTGGCAAGTGGATACCATTCGCATGACTCACCAGATCATCATATAACAATAAATCCAGATCCAGGGTTCG
>DOXE01000524.1 GCA_003519205.1 Chloroflexota bacterium | reverse complement strand
GGGGCGACATTTTTCCCGGCAGAGGCGACTAGCGTGAGTGGTTGTCGTCGTGTGCTTTAAGATGGTTTAGGGTTTTCTATGGAACTTGGAGATTATTTGGCGATTATTCGGAGAAGGGGTTGGTTGATCTTACTTCTCGCCGTCCTTACTTCGGCGGCCGCCTTCGGCTTTAGCAAAATACAAACACCAGTCTATCAATCGAGCCTGCGCATGTTAGTCCAACCGGCCAGAACCGACTTTGGTCAGGCCCAAGCTGCCAAGCAGTTGCTTCGTGGTTACGTTCAATGGATACACAGCAGCTATCGGGCTGCCAAAGTCATTGATGAACTAAAGCTTGACATGACACCGGAACAACTCCTCAGTGATATTGAGGTAGCCTCGGATGATTCCAGTTTCGTCATCCAGCTAAACGTCGAAAACACTGACCCGAATCTGGCCAATGATATTGCCCGCACCTGGGGTAATACCTTCATTCAGTGGCGAATAGACGACAACGCAACCCAAAGGAAGGAAGATCGGGTAGACGCCGAGTTTATCGACGATCCCCAGGCAGGCTTGGATCGGCCAAATACTAAGATAAACGCCGCTGCTGGCGCTATATTTGGTGCGTTATTGGGTACAATTATCGTTTTTGTTTTGGAATGGATTGAATCTGGCGTGGTCAGAAGAAGCGAGGATGTGGAAAAGTATCTGGAAATCCCGGTAATTGGTACAATTCCGAACCAGTAGTCGTGGGATGTATCCAATATATTTATTCGTTGAAAGAACTTAAGAACTAAAGCCGATGAGCCTAATTACCTTAACTGATCCTCGTTCTCCGGTTTCCGAAGCTTATCGAACATTGCGGACGAATCTCTCTTTTACTGGCCTGGACGAACCGATTCGAACCCTGGTGGTCACCTCGCCTGCTCCTGACGAGGGTAAAACCACGACCATTGCCAACCTGGCGGTAACGATAGCTCAAGGTGGCCGAAAAACTATCCTGGTAGATTGTGATCTCCGGCGGCCGACCTTACATACCTTATTTGATCTTAAACCCGAACCGGGATTGACTAATCTTCTGCTAGAGGAAAATGGCCAACCGGCGCTTCAACCAACCATGGTGGACGGTTTGCAACTTTTGTCCAGTGGTCCGCTTCCGCCGAACCCGGCCGATCTCCTGGGTTCTCACAAAATCGACCAGATCATTGCCACCCTCTTGGAGCGGGCCGACATAATCCTATTCGATGCTCCGCCGGTTATCGCTGTGACCGATGCCACTGTTTTAGGAGCAAAAGTGGATGGCGTTTTACTGGTCATCAGCGCCGGAAAAACTCGGCGCGAACATGCTGAGCGGGCCAAGGAAATGTTGGAGAAGGCCAACGTTCGCATTTTCGGAGCGGCGCTGACAAACGCTCCCAAAGACAGCTCCATTGGTGGATATTACGATTAAGCCGGTCTAATTTGTTAATTCTAAGCGGTAAAGATAAAACGAATCATCCTGATTGTGTTCGAGTTGCCCGTATTGGTCGACGAATTTATTAAGGGCATCGCTGTACTCTTCCAATTGTCGTCGCTGTCCAGGGTCATCCTGGTTAAACCCCAACCAGTAGTCTAAACCCGATTTGCTTAGTAATAGGTGGGTGATTCCTTGCTCGGAGGCGATTTCGGCCATCTGATCAAGAGTAGCAGAGCGTGGGAACACATACCTAATGCATTCCACCTCACAATAGTAAACTCGAGGCTCGGGCCAGAGGACGCCGACGATGCTATCTTCAGGAAGCTGATCATTCATCGTTTGCATCATAGCGAAGTAACCTGGTGATGTTCCACCATTCAAATTATCTGAAAGATATTGATCACGGCTTTCAAGTCCCAGCAAGTAGGCGGCCGGGTTGAGTGACTGGTACCAAGACAAAAGAAATAGGATCTGAATAACCAAAACAAGGACAATGACTATTCGAACAAACCCAGAGGTGTTGAAGGATTTTAGGTCCAATTCCGATAGTCGCGATACAAAGTAGGCGGCCAGAATGCTAAAAAGTGGATAGGCCAGGATTAAATGGCGATTCTGATAATATCCTTTAGGTACAAGTAGCCAGGCACCAAATTCGATGAGTGCCGCGACCAACAATGCCCAGACGACTCGGGGCTTTTTGGGGAGGAAGAAGAGTAATGGCAGTAGGATCAGGAAAAATGGTGAGATCGTGCCGTCATAGTTCAAGCCACCTTGCTGGCCAATGATGGTCATTTCCCATATGACGACGAAGTAACCTGTAAGACGGGTGATTAGATCCTGGGATCCTGAAAAATTGCCAGCCGTGGCAATGGCCGTATTTGAAATCTGAGCCACAGCATTGCCAGTTTCTTGTTTCAATGCATTTTCTGTGAGGGTCCAAATGATAGCCAGGATTATTCCAGCGACCAGCGCCAGACCGAGGTCTATTAATCGCTGGCGCAAATCCTCCCTTCGCCACCATAACCCGAGCAAGATGCCAAAAGCCAATGCCGGATAAACAAATAGCCCGTTCAACTTAGAATGGGCTGCAAAGACTGCAAAAATGATGGAGGCGATAAGCCAGGGCCTCCCGGGACGCTGGCCTAGTTGCCAGTTTGCCAGCGCTAGCACAGCTAACAATGCGTACATCCCGGTTGGCACATCTGCATAAGGCCAGGTAGCGGCAATGATGAAGACCTCTACAGAACACAGGAAAGCTGCTGCCAAAATAGCTGTCCTGCGACCAAAATATTGGTGGCTGAACATACCCACGGCCGCAACCATCAAAACAGCCTGTCCGAAACTAAGCAACTGGGGGATATTATCACCACCAAGAGCCATCCCCCAGACGAATAATAAATGCCCGACAATTGGCCGGTCCGAGTTTGGTGATGGGCGCAAAGTACCCTCGGTCAAGATGTCACGCACCAGCACCAAATGTGTAGATAATCCGTCCCAGGCGATGGGTGGAGCCAAGGCAAGTTGTATGCCGATGAAAAGGATCAGGCCGATAAAGGCCAGTAGAAAGTAATCAAATCTTCGTAGAGGTTTTGATTTAGGTTGAGCTGGATAGATGGTTTTTCCCCGACTTCTAATTAACCAAACGGCGGTCAAAGCTCCGATTATCAAGGTTATTGACCAAAATATGGCTGCGTTAATTAAACCGGCGATGCCCAACCCCAATGTTATCAGGCTAATAAACCCTAGCCCCAAGCCTGTTGAGTAGACGATTTTCTCAAGCCGGGAAAGATAAACCAATCGCAGCAGTCGAGAAACGAGTATGCCAATACCCAGGGCAACCAGGCCAATTAGTAAGCAGACGACCAAAAACCAGGCGTTCCTGAGAAGACCAATTACCACTGGTATGAGCACATATTGGTGTCCCCAGTAATAAAAGACAATGATGACAAAAAGCCAGGTTAACAACAGGGGTAGCAACAATATATTCTTGAACGATTTCTGCATGTCGATACCTACAGGATCGGTTACAGTCAAGGCAGAATATGGCAGAGATTATCCTGGAGTGCAATGACCTTCAAGTACCTTGCTATTGACGCTACCATTCTCCATGGCATAATGGACGGAATCGTTGTCAGATTCTTCGAGTGCTCATTAGGGCGCTACCTTGAAAGTAGCACCGGCATCTAACCCGGTCGGCAAGGAAAGCCCGGATAAAATATTGGGCTATCATGGCATAGGCAAATCTGAACGCATCTATAAAAAGGAATTTGCATGAGAGAATCAATCGGCTTCATTGGCCTGGGAATAATGGGCCAGGGTATGGCAAAAAATCTATTGAAGGCAGGCTTTTCCTTGCGTGTTTGGAATCGTACTGCACGCCGGATGGATCCGCTCATCAAGGCAGGTGCAAGTTCCGGCAATAACCCAGCCGATATTGCCACACAAAGTGACATCATCATCACCTGTGTTAGCGATACGCCAGACGTTGAGGAGGTTATTCTTGGCAAAGATGGTGTGATTCATGGCGCATTAGCCGGATCGTTGATCATTGACTGTTCCACCATCAGCCCCAAATCCACTAGGGAGATTGCTAACAAGTTGGCCAAGAATGGTATTCACATGTTGGATGCTCCCATTAGCGGTGGTAGTGAAGGGGCGGCCAAAGGAACCTTGAGCATCATGGTGGGCGGTGAATCAGCACAATATCA
>DOXE01000083.1 GCA_003519205.1 Chloroflexota bacterium | reverse complement strand
CGACCGAAGCAATAAAAAAAGCACTATGAGACTTCTCACAAGATTTTCCTCGAAGAAGCTGAATTCATCATTGAAGATGGAGTCGATTCGAGAATTTACTAATTAGTCCTCAAGCTATAATTATCTTTTCAGTTTTTACCGACTTGTGCTTCAGTTTTGGCTAGGTTATTATCTTGCCAGTTCACACCTAAACCCACAAGATAATGGGTATTATTTGTAGTGATTATATGAGAAGATAACACTGCTCTTCGCTGCCTTCTATAGGTCGCCCAAACACATCATCAACCCTTTTGCAGCAGAATAGAGACATAACAGTACAGCACGCCCTACTACCGGGTTTGAGAATTGCCTTTCTCATAAGCTATTTTCTAAAAAGAATCTTGTGGAAATGGGTGTACTTTTCATCGCTTTTTGTCGTAAAATCTTGGGAGCTAGTCGGGTCCAACTCGCTTCAATCGTTTGCACTCTCGCTTCGATGGATAATATTAGTTGGTCAAACGTAGTACAATNNAGCGCATTAGCCGGCAAAACAAGCCTCTTCTAAACGCCTTTCAGCAATGGCTGGAAGCTGCCGACCTGAGCGCCAAAACAGTCAGAACACACGTGGGCAACGTCGATTTCTTTAGCGAGTATCTGGTCTACTACGAGCCATTAGAAGCTCTGACAGAGGCGGATGAGGGCGACTTCTATTCGTTTTGTGCCGACTGGTTCCCGCGCAAGGCGATGTGGGCATCGGCCGGCAGCGCGCGCTCGAACATAACGTCATTTCGCAAGTTTGCCCGCTTCATGGTTGTAGCGGGGCATTGGCAGCCTGAACGCGAACAGGCGATACGCGAGGTGCTACGGGTTAATCGAGACGCGTTTATCGATATAGCCGAAACATACTATGATCAGTTTGGTGATGATTGGTAGGTGACGCTGATGGATGCAGACGTTCAGGCGCTGCAACAGGCGCTTCGGTCGCGCTGGACACAGCCGGTTGGTGCGAAAGCGCAGCGGTATGTAGATCAGTTCTGGAACCGTGTACGGCGAGAACGCTCGCTAGCTGCCGACGTCGAAGGGAATCACGGTACTTATCACGTCTCGATCTCTGTAGAGGACGGCACGCTGACGAGTGCCTGTAGTTGCTACATCGGCAAACACGGCGGCTGCCACCATTGCGCGGCGTTGGGCGCGACTTTTCTCAAAGACGCTGGTAGCTTCACCGTTATAGTGCCTACACCGTTGGCCGCGGTCAGCGATCTGGATTCCCTGCGAGCGTACCTCGAAAGTGTGGCGCTGGACGAGCTGGTGCAACAGTTGCGGCAAAACGGCATTACGCAGAAGGCATTCGCGGAGAGCATCGGCATGAGTTCGCAGCATCTATCGGCGGTCAAATCGGCCGAAAGGCGCAACCGCTACTTCCACGAATTGGGTGCGACCAAGCTGGCCTGTCTGTGGGTGCTGGAGCATCTGGGATGACCGTTTCATCTGTCATTCGTGACAAAGCCAGAGCATTGCTGCTGATCATGTCGGGCTAGGCCACCTTTGAAGAAGCCTCCCTACGTTTTGGCCTCGATGCTACCGGCTTCGAGCTGAGCTGCCCGGCAAGGCAATTAACAACAGTTTCGGGTGCGCTAGCCAGGCCTTCTCATGGAAGTCGTTTGGCGGCCGAACCAAACCTCGAAGCCCTGGTCTTGAACTGACTCGCTGGTGGCATCATGAAGACCGGCCACAGTAGTCTAATAAGCGCCGGTTCAGCAGTCGACAGGGTCTGGTTTCCCTTGAGTAGGAGCTACGCGAATCCCTCTGACGGCCGCTTGTCCGAAGTGTGAGACTTCCGTGTGAGCGTGCTAGGACCCCAAACCAGCACAACAATGACTGCCACAGCCGCCTGCACCACAAAGAGAATCAGACCCGCGCGATCCGAGTCAAGAGTCGGGAACAGGAAGTGCGCCCAGTTGAACGAAGCGTGCATCAGCATGGCCGCCAGGACGCTTCGACCAGTATTGTTGTAAACCCATGCGATAGGTATCGATATCAATATCGTCGACAGGACCAATCCCCAGATGGGGCGTTGGTAGTAGAAGCCCATCTCGGGCACAAAGAAGAGAGGCAGGTGCCAAGCGCCCCNNAACGATGCTGGCAATCAGGGCGCTCCACCGGCCCTGAAGGTGATCCTGGGCGAAGCCGCGCCAGCCGAACTCCTCCTGCAATGGGCCCGTCGTGAAGAAAACAATGACGAAGGAGATTGGAATTGCGATTGGCTCGGCAAAGGCATCCATCACGGGGAGGGGTTCCCCGGTGACGACAGCCAAAAAAAGGGAGCCACCGATGAGGATGGGAAAGAGAAGCAAAGCAACCAGGTACCAAATCAGACCGAATCGGTATTTCACTCCCCGCCTTAGCAAATCCCGCACACCTCCCCTCTTTAGGTCCAAATACGTCACAAGAAAGGCGGCGACGAGAGGACCCCACCCCCCCAGACTGAATGACCAGCTGAAATATCCCTCGAGCGCTGAGGGCATCGTGAATCCTTCAGCCGTCAGAACAGCGGGTAGCCAGAAAAACCACGACCAGCCATAGGCAAGCAAGCCAAAGATCCACACTTTTCGAGTCCTTGACATATCACGCCCTCCTTCTATGAACGATAAACCTGTGCCCCTAATTTGCAGCTCTGATCCAGATTCCGTTTGTTCAGCAGCGAGAATCTAAGAAATGAGACGCGACCGAGCGAACGCACTGTTTATCGGTCACTAGCATTGTAGATACAGCAGCTGATGTGCTCATAGTGCCAGATCTCATTACTGGCGTTGCCTTGTGTCATGGGACCCGCCGCTCGCACAATGGCCCCGCGTGGCGGGCCTAATGGGTCATCAACAGGCCGTCAAGTGGCTTGCGTCTCCTGAAGCCATAAGTGTTCAAGAGATCATTGAAACCATTCTTCCATCCCGTCAGGCCGCCTAACTATTTATTAAGCCGCCAGGATCTATTGCATAGATAGCTTCGTGCGCAGCAGTTGGCTTCGCATGAGAAAGTCTTTCCAGACAGCAATGCAACCAGCTAATAGTGTACCAGACCGGCGACGTGAGTGGGAGTGATTTAACGCCATTGGCGGAGCGAAGATTGTCACTACATGACTTAGATAAGTCGGTTTATGTAAATTAAGA
>DOXE01000372.1 GCA_003519205.1 Chloroflexota bacterium | reverse complement strand
GGTAACCGACGGTCAGGACACTCATCTCAAATGGCAATAAGCGGTTATTGCGTTGGTCCTCGATCACCGACGGCCGCGGATCTTCTGCCATCACCAACCGGCGTACCAGAGGATCGTCATCGATATGCATGTCGTAAATGAGGCCGTAGATAGCCTCCCGTTCCTCCACCGGCTGAGCTTTGACCAAACTGCCAAAACTGGGTTCCGAGAGCTGGCCTACGCGACAGCCCACGGCAAATCCGGCCGTGTTAGCACGCAAAACGCGTCCAATTCCTATATTCTCNNTTCATCTTCATATCTCATGCCGCTTCCGTCCGGCCCGCGCGATATCCTTGCTACTCTGTTTTGCCGTCGGTGCAGCGGTGATGCCTTGGCGCTGCATGGCGTTTTCTATCATCAGGTTCAGATTCTCCTGGTCTCGACGGCCGATGACGGCGATCTCGTCGGCCCGGGCCAGGACGTAAGGATAGTTGCCTAGAATCTGGCATTGATCATAAATAAGGGCGTGAACTGAATTCACGACATCAGGATCCCGAGCAACCCACAAGGGCAAATCTACCCGGGCTATTTGCCAGTCTGGATGGCCGGGATTCAGGTAAAAGAAGCACACCTCGTTGTGTAGATCGGTCTGGCGAAAATCGTCATTGTGCTGTGACACATCAACGAATACTTTGCTTCGCTGTCCAGGTCTCAAGATCCGAGCAAACATCATGGCGTCGTTCAAGCCGAAATTACCATCTCGCTCCATGAGACTTTGAATATCAAAACCTGCTTCCTCAACCTCTAATGACCTTAAAAGGGTGAGAACCGATTGTTTTCTCGGACGGACGATATATCCGGCCAGCAGGCCATCGCTTTCTCGAATAGCAGTCATCGCCTCTTGCCAGGCCTGCAATACCATTTCCTTGGTGCCGTCACCATCGACGGCTCCCACAACCGGCCAATATAGCAGTCGCTGATCGAGCAAGGCCAATATTGGCCGTTTCTGATCGCGATACTCCAGTACCATCCTGGCTAGTGTTTCGATTTCAGCTCTATCCCGGCGAAGGCTGACAAGTACGCCGTTATCGGAGAATTGAGTCACCGGCACGGGATGGGAACTAAAAGACTCTCTTCCTGGGTAATCAAGATTGGCCAATGTAAGTTGGACTGGAGTCTTGTCCGAACTATGAAAATAGATGATGACGCCAACATTAATCAAAGAGTACAGATAAGGCGCGTGATGGTCTGGTAATATTTGAGAGCCATCACTGGCAATGATCGTGCCTTGCGGGGGCAATGGTGGTGGATCGACGGCCACATTCAATGGTTCCAGGATGTTTAACGGCCGGGCAGCTCGAAGTTTCTTCCTATCTGCTTTCTTTCTTACCAGGTTGAGGCAATACTCAAGCCTTTCCCAGTCGGTGGCATGGGTGCGTAATTTCTCCAGGAACTCCTCCAACAGCACCTCTCGTTCTTGCTGGTGTTGGCGAGTGCTCCGAACCATTTCTTCAACATCTTCCGTAATTTTTTCGAATTCAAGTGCCATGGGTCATCAAGCAAAAAGTTTAGCACACATGTGCTATTATGGTCAAACCTGGTAAAAATCCGGAGAAATAAAGGGAGCCAAGGCATAAGCCACGGCGATGGCGAACGTCTCCCTTCGCAGGACGAGACCACCAGTGAGGGCTCCCACTGCACCGCCTTTCTGCTTGACGTCATTCTGGCCAAGCAATTGATCCATGATCGGACCTAGCTCTTCTCCGCCCAATATACGTTTGGCGATATTTTCAGGTAATGGCAGTCGAGCTCCTCCGCCTATTCCCTCCCGTCCTATCTCATCCTCGGCAACAACCCAGCCTAACAACATCAATCCAGCCGGCTCAGGATTGACACCGCCCTCCAAGCCAATACCCAGGTTAGCACCAGTAGCCCTCCTAGCAACTCTGGCTCGATTCCGTGCCCCTGCCAAACACTCCAAATCGCTCATCGGCATCACTCTAACGCCAGAAGTTACATCGACGGACAACAATTCAGCGGATGGCCAGATACTCTGGGTGACCGACCGAACTGCATCTACTTTAACCGGATTTGTTGAACCGATGGCAATTTTTGCAGGGCGCCAGATAATGTTGAGGTCGTTCAATGTCTATAGAAATAAGAAAAGAGTTGAGGGTTGCGGGTGGCCACAGAGATTTAGGTTCTCGTTAGGATAACTTTAACCGGGAACGAATTTTCTGATGTCTTCGTAGTCAATTTCATCACTTGAAGCCACAAAAGTCTCAAGGACCATCTGGGAGAGTTGAAAGAAAGCTTGAAGCTCGGCAATTCGCTGCAGTACATAGACTGCCAGCTCGCGTTCTTCAGGTGGTAGTTCGTCTTCGGCCGCTTTCAGCTTCTCAACGCTTTCCTCGAGTACTTGCAAGGCCAATTGGACTTCCCGCATTTCGCGACCACTAAGCACATTGCGAATCACGGTCCAAAGATCTGACTCGGCCGTGTAATATTTCTTGCGTTCCCCCCTGACCCAGACTTCCTTCGCCATTCCCCATCGCTCCAAAGAGCGCATATTCATGCTAACCGAGCCCTTGCTAATTCGCAGTCCCTCAGCCAGTTCATCTAAAGACAATGGTTCCGGGCTCAATAGCAAAGTGCCATAGAGACGGCCCATGACGTCGCTGAAGCCAAAGAATCCTGCCAGACGGCCGAGACCCGCTACAGTGCTATCTTGTACAGCTACCAGATTCTCATGCATTGTTATCCCTGCTTTCAAAACGTTCTGAACGTAAAGAATAGCATAGGCTATGCTCATGGGCAAGTATCGGTTGTGATGACCACAATGAAAATTAATTTTTTGTTTAAAGGTCCCCACACAAAAATGAGTATTTGAACCAAGTTTGGGCAGGTTCCCCCACCACTATCATCTCGATGGGTTTTCTATCGTTTCACAAATCGATAGCTATTCGTCTGTCCGGAAACGAGATACGTCGGACTGGCCGGGTCCTCCTCCAGTTTCTTGCGCAGACGCCATATGTAAGAATGCACATAAAAGCTATTATTGACGGCGATTTCTCCCCAAACATACTTCAAGATCTGGTTGTAAGTCCTTTCCTTATCGGCGTGACGGATAAGATACGATAAAAGCCTGAACTCTGTGTAGCTAAGTTGAACCGGTTCCCCGCGGATCGCTACCTGCCTGTGAATAGGATCAATGGTCAGATAATCATCTTGATAAGGTGAAAGTGATGAACTTCGATTGTTTATGACCACCCTGCGTAAAGCGGCGGCAACCCGGTCGATCAGGAAATCACGATCGAAAGGCTTGGTCACGTAATCGTCAGCNNCAGGTCAGGCCGTTGCTCAACCAGCGCTTTTAGACCTTGCTTGCCGTCCGTAACCGTATAAACTTCTGCCCCAGCGCCCCCAAAAATTAGTTTGAGCAGATAGCACATTTGCGACTCGTCGTCAATGACCAACAGTCGCTTTCCATGGATCTCCTTTTTATACACTTTGTCCCTCTTTCCACTCATCGAGAAGCTGGCAATTGCGATGCATACCCACGATCTTATGGTAAAACAAAGCAGCCTATTACCTCGATTTATACGTCACTCTCGGATACTGCACGAATAACGCGGTACTCCAGTACCGTAATAACAGAGCAACGTGAANNCACTGAGGTTCTTAGAACAATTTTAAACGGTTACCTATAAATGATTCAGGGGCCCGTGTCCACCACCTAATTGCCAATGGATAGCTCCCCGAATGGCGGACAAAGTGAACTCGCGGGCTTGCCTGACTGCTTCTACCATGGATAAACCTTGAGCCAAAAAAGCACAAACCGCGGCCGATAATGTGTCGCCGCTGCCATGGGTATTAAGGCTGTCGACAAACGGAGATTGTAAAAGGCGTGCTTCTCGACCATCAAATAGCAGATCGACCACTTTGGAGCCTGATCGAGCGCCCTTCACCAATACCCAATGCGAACCCAAGGCATGGATACGCCTCGCAACTGTTTCCATTGTGGCCAGGCTTGTAACCGGCAAGTCAGTAAACAACGTCGCCTCGGCCAGGTTCGGCGTGACCAAGTCGGCCAGTGGCAACAGGTACTCGGCGTAAGCCGTTGCGACGCTCGCGGGAAACATGTTCTTGCCTTTGTGGTCGACAAGCACCGGATCNNAGATTGAATGGTTTCGGCCCGCCCGATGAATCCGGTTTTAATGGAAGCCGCGCCATAATCGGCTAACACAGCTTTGATTTGGGCGGTCACGAATTCGGTTGGGATGGGATAAACGCTTTCAACACGTAGGCTGTTTTGGGCGGTAACGGCCGTAACCGCGCTCATGCCATAAACGCCCAAGGCGGTGAATGTTTTTAGATCTGCTTGTAAGCCGGCCGCTCCCCCGCTGTCCGACCCAGCGATGGTCAGGACTTTGACCGGCTCGCTACCTCTGGCGCTCGGCATATCTTGGCCTCGTCAATTTCCGCTACGTATCACCGAAAAGACACAATGGGCAGAAAGAATTATTGGTGTGGACGAGTTTATCCTTGTTTCACGTGGGATGATTATTCAAGGCTCTTCTGCTAAATAAACAGGACTTACATGTTCCTAATGATGGCATCGGCGAATTGAGAGGTGCTCAACTTGGTGGCCCCATCCATCTGGCGATGCAGGTCATAAGTGACGGTCTTAGCCTGGATCGTCCTGGTCATCGCCTCCGTCACCAAGTCGGCCGCCTCTTGCCAACCCATGTACTCCAACATCATCACACCACTGAGGATGAGGCTACCAGGATTGACTTTGTCCTGCCCCGCATATTTAGGTGCTGTTCCATGAGTGGCCTCAAACAAGGCCACCCCATCGCCGATATTGCCTCCTGGGGCCATACCCAACCCGCCAACCTGGGCTGCAGCTGCATCGCTCATATAGTCGCCATTAAGGTTTAGTGTGGCGATAACATCATATTCATCAGTTCGTGTTAATAACTGTTGCAACATATTATCGGCAATACGATCCTTGACGACGATTTTGCCAGGGGGTATTTCACCTCCGTACCGGTCCCACAGATCGGCCTCGGATATCGTCTGGTCGCCAAACTCCTCGGCCGCCAGCTCATACCCCCAATTTTTAAAGGCGCCCTCGGTGAACTTCATGATATTTCCCTTATGCACCAGCGTAACGCTACTCCGGCCCCGGTCGATGGCGTATTGTAGAGCCTGGCGTACAAGCCGCTTAGTGCCAAATTCTGTCACAGGCTTAATGCCAATCGCCGCATGTACGTTAATGCTTTTGCCCAGTTCCTCATTCATAAATTCAACCAGGCGCCGTGCTTCATCTGAATCGGCTGGCCATTCGATACCGGCATAAACGTCTTCTGTATTCTCCCGGAAAATGACGATCTTCATCTTCTCTGGATGGGCCATCGGGCTAGGCGTTCCGGCTATGTAACGAACCGGACGGACACACGCATAAAGGTCAAGCACTTGGCGCAAAGTCACGTTCAGGCTGCGAAAACCTCCGCCGATGGGCGTCGTCAGAGGACCTTTGATGCCAACCACGAATTCGCGCATGGCGTCGAAAGTCTCGCCAGGCATATATGTCCCGTAAAGCTCATTGGCCTTTTCGCCGGCAAAGATCTCCATCCAGGCGATCTTACGCTTACCCCCGTAGGATTTTTCTACGGCCGCATCCCAAACCCTCATGGATGCCGGGGTGATGTCAATCCCAATTCCATCGCCCATAATGTAGGCCACGATGGGATTATCGGGCACATTTAACTTTCCCTCAGTAAAAGTAATCTTCTCTCCAGCAGGTACTTGAATATTTATAAAAGACATATCGGGCGCATCTCCTATAGCGTTTATATTTGCATCGGCTCCAGCGATTCCTTAAGCCAAGATAATGAGCTCTGGCGATCGCTTCATGATCGATCTTCCACAGCAAAAATGTACAATGGGCTGCTCAATCTGTCAAAAGAAAATGGTTGAATATTCAAGCACCCAAATACAAATTGCCAACCCCATCGAGCATGAATAGTAAGAAATTCCTAGGATAAATTCAGATAATTAGTCGAGTCTCTAGGAGGTCATCGTCGTTTGGTTAAAGTTGCCATGTATGTTACTCGAGGGTAGGATTGATAAATACATGAAAAGTCCGCCGGATAATTTCCGGTCTCTCTGTGCAGCTCTGGGGATAGCTGTGATCGACCAGTTCCAAGTTTTGCTATCGCAAACAAGGAGAAACAGATGCCTCGTGTCCTGATAGTTGATGATGATCCTGGCATATTAAAGCTCGTCCAGCGAGCTTTAAGGCCAAAGGGTTATGAGGTTTTTACGGCCACAACAGGTACGGAAGGCCTTAACCAGGTTCAAGCCGAAGTGCCAGACATCATCGTGCTAGATAAGATGATGCCTGATATCGACGGCTTTGAAATTGCCCGTCGCTTAAGACGAGAACCCGCCTTCGCTCATATTCCCATTGTCATCCTCACCGGGGCTTCTGAACTGGGGGACAAATTGGACGCTTTCAATGCTGGGGCAGATGATTTTTTAACCAAACCATTCGAAGTAGACGAGTTGGCCGCCCGGCTAGCCGCCCTTCTGCGCCGTGCTGAAGCCTTCAAAGCGGCTAAGACACAAACCTTGAAGACTGTCGACGACGCTCGCATGATCGCCGTCCACAGCTTGCGTGGCGGCATCGGATGTTCTACTATGTCGGTTAACCTGGCTTATGGTCTCGCCAGCTTGTGGCAAACACCCGTGCTTTTGATGGACATGGTGATGGCGGCCGGACAGGTTGCGGTCATGTTGAATGAACCCATCCGGCGCTCCTGGAGCGACCTGACCACATATGAAGAAGGAGCCTACGACTTAGATGCCTTAGAAGGTATCATGAACCGGCACGAAAGTGGATTGCACTTTATTGCCGCTCCAAAAGACCCGATTGATGCTGAAGAGGTCGGCAACGATCTTCTTAAGAGAGCAGTGGTCATGCTTAAACCTCGGTACGAATATATGCTTGCCGACCTACCCCACGACTTCAGTAACATTACACTAGATACTCTGGAAGCTGCCGACACGATTTTGCTTCTGTTAGCCCCTGATTTGGTTTCTATTCGAGCCGCCTCGGTGACCCTAAGCACGTACGAAGAACTGGGTTTTGATAATGAAAAGATCAAATTGATCTTAAATACACCATTAGCCTACAGTACGCTATCGGCTAAACAGATCGAGGAGGCACTCCACCATCCAATCTCGTTGATTCTGCCCTATTCGCCAAAACGTTTTGTTAGCGCAATCAATAGTGGCATACCGTTGTTGCAAAGCTATCCTGAAGATCCGGTATCTGTTCAGATTGAAGATTTTGCCTTTCGTTTGAGTAAGGAATCGCACCAGTTAATCCCCCCACCTTCCCCCAGTGAAGCCTGGCTGCGGGTAAATACACGATTGGAATTATTCAGCGCTACTAAAGGAAAAGAAAAACGGGGGATATTCAGCCTCAGTCGGAATTAGCATCATTAATTAAGGCATTATCGGGATTGACATCATAACCGGTATTGGCGATGGGGAGGAGAAGGCAGTTGTCAGTGGGTCAAGCGAATTTTCGGGGATCGGCGATGTCTCTGGCAACAGATGCTCAGGGCTAATATCTAAGGTTTAATTTTCGTTCGTAGAAGAGAGTTCGGCAAGGTTTAACGGCGGCTGAAGTATATCATTACTCACCTGCACGGCCGTATATTCTATTCCTGGCGGGCCAGTAACAATCATGTCTGAACCCGCAGGAACAAACCCCAGATTGGGGGCGGCACGGCAAGGATCCGAGCGTAGATTGATGCCTAACGGTCCGCTAATAGCCGTTTGCCCAAGCAAGGTTAGCTCATCTGTATAAGCCCAACCATTGGTGAATCTAGCGGTAGGAACCGGTAAGGGCGTAAATAGCGGGGGTTCGGTCGGTAAAGGTTCAGGCGGCAATACTTCTGGGTGCGGGGTCGTCTTGGTGATCAAGTCGTCTGCGTGAACCAAAATTGGCGTGTACCCGCATTTTTCCCGGCCGACGACGGAGACATCGACCAAGCCAAAGACAACGCCGACCACGCGACCATCTTGTGCTGGCCGGTCTCGTAGCGTTAGACCTGATATAACTACTCTCATCTGGTCACGATCATCTTTTAAGCTATCGGACCACGCCCAACCCTGATAATAATCTGCCGGTATCGGAGTGGGCTCTTTCGTCGTAAATAAGGGTTTAGGCGAGGCAACGGCGATAGCGGATTTATTTATCGTAATAGAAAAGGGTCGATGGGACTTTGTAGATTGAGAGACATCCGGTGTTGGCGTGACGACGACAACATATACTTGAACAGAGGTCTGGGTTGGCAAAGCTGAAGGAGTCGGCATAGGGGTTGCCATGTCGGCCGGCATCTGAATAATTGAATCATTAGGATCCGGGCGTTCACAGCCAAAAAGTAATCCGAGAGAAATCAAGATAAACCCAAATAGGAAGATTTATTTAGGGGTGTAAAGGGATGACATCCGGTAAACCAGTCGCCTAATCAGCAGGTTATCAAGCGCTCTTCCTCGATGCCTTTCGCCGCCGGTATTTTCTGTCAACAATTTACTTAAGTGCTGTTCCATCATGCAGAAGAATTAACTTAAATCATAACCAAGGGAGTTCAAGTGTCTACTTAAGTCTTATTGCCGCCAAGATGACGGTAGTCCTAAAAACATTTCTATACATAAAAATTAAGGCAATTCAGGCAAGGTGTCCATACCGGCATTGATGGCTATTTTGGCCATCATCACTTGAAGTTCTCCTTCTAATTCGACCGCCGTGGATGGCCGTTCATATTTCTCTAAGAGTTGTTCGACCNNTGGCGCGTGATCTTTTGTCTCAAGAAATCTGCTCTAAAATCGATTCCGACAAACAACTCCGTGGCTAGCGTATCGGTGCGTACTTGCACGCCTTCAAGCAGGCGCTTTGCCATCGCAATGGCTTCGGCGTCGACGACCAACTTTTCAGCACTTTGACAGGCGAGGAAATCGAGCATGCCGGCCCCTGAAATCATATTGATGCCAGCCATAGCACCTAAAAGAGCAGTTATGCCGCTCTCCAGACCGGCCTGGGCATCGACGATCTTGGCATCGCTCGCCCCTAGATATCCATGAGTGGGCAAGCCCAATGATTTACCAATCTGGGCGTTACAGACTTCAAGCATAGCCGTTTCAATGGCACCCATAGGTGTCGTTCCGTGCCTCATTTCAAAGACAGCAGGTGCACCACCCCAAACGATAGGCGAACCCGGCCTGGCCAATTGGTGAATGGTGATGCCGCTAATTGTCTCGGCTGCATGCTGGACCACCGACCCTAACAAGGTCACAGGTGCAGCTGCACCGGCAAGAGGCATTGAGACGATCTCGGCTGGCACACCCGCTTTGGCTAAGTCGATCAAATTTTGTGCCCCGAACTCAGTCCAGGTGAGCGGTGGGGAAGGACACACGTCGAAAATAGCCAGAGGCCTTTGGGCCAAGGCTTCCCGGCCGCCGGCGACGAGGGCTAACATGTCAAACATCAAGCTGGTCGTATCGACCGAGAATGAGCCAGTCACGATGGGTTTAGCCGAGAAGAGGAGCACCAGATACAATCGGTAAATATCCCCGATGGTTTTTGGTACTTCCGCACAGACGACGGCCGTCGACTGAGCATCATACTGGGGCAGCATCTCGGCGACTTGAATCAGCTGCACCAGATCGTGGGTATATGCCGGCCGGTGTTTGTTTGTCTCAGAATCAAGGACGTTAATCCCAGACGATCCGGGATCAAAGTGAACGGCATCCCCCCCATATTGCACGACTTGTTTTCCTATCCTGTCGTAGAGATGGAAAAGGTCTGGTACGGTCGAAAGAGCCTCCCGGGCAACGCTCTCTGGAATGTGGGCTATCTGATTGACCGGGTCAATTATGGCTCCAGCTTCGGCCAGAAGTTCTCTGGCTTCGGAAGCGAGAACCTTGACGCCAGGGGAGTCAAGTAATTGGAAGGCTTCGTCAAGGACCTGCTCAACCAATTTAGCCGGTAAAAGCTCAAATCTATTTTGCATGGGCGAACTTCAATTTATGCCAGTTCAACCGATGAGATGATCTTCTGTAGTTCGGCCGATAGATGGCGATCTAATGTTTCTGGTTGGTGAGTTTCGAGAATTCGTTTCGCCTCTTCTGTCGCCCAGTCTACGGCGCCATCCTGCTTTTCCGCCCATTCGCTATATGGACGACGATCCATGTACTTAGGCAACCATAGTTCTCGCATGTGTTTTCGAGTGTGCTTTTGACCCAGAAAATGGTTGCCCGGACCAACAGCATCGACCACCTCCAAAGCTAGCGTTTCGTCGGTTATCTCAATGCCGTGCATCATATGCCTGACCAGATCAAAGATCTCGCAATCCATAAGCATTTGAGCGTAAGACCATATCCGGCTACCATTCAAGAGGCCGACGCCTAATAACATATCTGACATGGCAATAGAAGCCATAAACGTCGACATGCTATTATCAATGCCGGCCTGCCAGTTTGGTTCTTTGGCACCGGTCGCGAAAGAACCCATCGATAGAGGCACATTGTAATAATCGGCCAGGGAATTAGTGGCAGCTCCAAAAAGAAAATCCTCAGGACCGCCACCAGTATAAGCTCCACTCCGGATGTCTGTGGCAGTTTGAGCAGCTGCATAAAAAACAGGTGCCCCGGGAAATGCCAATTGGATGAGGGCCAGGGCGCTGATCACTTCTGCGTTGCCCACCACTAAATTGCCAGCCAAGGTTGCAGGAGCGGTAGAGGCGCTTGAGGTCATGGTCATGAAACCGACCGGCAATCCAGCTTCGGCCGCGATTAAGGCTGCTTCCAGGCTCCCGCCATCCTGGCCAAGGGGCGGCAAGGTGCATTGCATGATGGAGAGTACCGGCCGATGGCGTAAAATCTCACGATCCCCTGCAATGGCAACGGCCATCTCAACGGCTGCCCGTGCTTCAGCTTCGGTGTATATGCTTTCTGTTTGTACGTGTTTGGTCGAATTCTCCCACGTGACACGGAGTTCATGCAGGCTGCGAGTTTCGGCCGGATAATCCTGGGCCGAAACGGCGATCCAATGAAACGCTACTTCGTCGAGATAATCGGCAACTCTGGCAATATNNGTCCTGAGCCTGGTCACGAGCGGCCAATGTGTAAATAGGAGGAGCCTGTTCAAGTGCTCCTTCAATGATATGGCCCGGGACCTTGACGATTTGTGTGTTCCGGTCCACTTTAGCGCCGTGCGCTTCCCAGATATCCAGAGCTTTGGGAGATGGAAATCGAACGCCTGTACGTTCGATCACTTCCAGAGTGGCTGTATGCAGGCGCGCCAAGTCTTTTTGGCCCAATAGATTCAGGCTTAAGCCGGGGTTGCTGACCGATTTGATTTCACTGGCCATCTAAGGATTTCCTCCACCACGAAGCTTTTTCTTGGTCCAGTTAATTGTGGTTTACTTGGCTCTTTGTTCCCGAGGGATCTTCATCATAGCTTCATATACTGTTTAGCTGCTCAGCATGAAGTTTCGGCCGATGCGTTGAATTTCAACGAATTCCTCTTCAGAGACAAAACCATCAGCATTCGCTACTGCAAAAAGAAGATCCAGAAACTGAGCCCGATCGCTGGCGGTCGTCATACCGATGAACTCGCGAGTCAGCCTCACTCACTGGGACTCGATATACATCTCGACCTTGGTCCATTCCAAGGCAGGCACGCCATCTGTCTCATCTCTAAAAGCACTACAATAACGAAAGAGAATGTCTTTCAGGTTTTCCATTTCCTCTTGGGCTAGCTTACCATCGGCCCATGCATCGTCGATCAGCACTTTGGCCAGCGCTTCACTTAGATTTGGAACAGCCATATTTCAGCTCCATTAAACATAATTGGGATAACAGGTGTCAATCAACCAGAGTTTGCTAGACGAGGACGAATTGTAGCCTGAAAGCAAATAGTTGGCAGTTTTTTGACAGTTGGTAGCGAATTCTTATGGAATTCAATAAAAACTGTCTTTATCCTCCATTTCGCTTTTTTTAGACTATGACAACCTCCCATAGGCTTGAACTAGCATCATATCTTGAAAGCTCTCCACTTTTTAAATCATACATCCAGGCATGCAAATTCAGGTGACCGTTATTTTGAGCATCCCGCACACAAGGGTAGCTTCTTAAATTTTCCGTCTGCAATAATATATTGGCTCTCACCATCTCTTGATGGCGGTCTGAACCCGTTATACCAGCTACCACTACCTGGTTGCGCGCTGGACGTGCCCATTCCAACCACCGGGCTAAATATGGCCGCCTAGCCATATCGATCGATTTGTCCAACGCCTTGATGCCACCACAATCAGTATGGCCGCAAATCACGATATGGGGCACTCGTAAATCAATAACCGCATATTCGATGGCCGCACCTACTGTCTCGTCGGCCGTCCCGTAAGGCGGCACGATGTTGGCCACATTGCGAATGACGAATATCTCTCCCGGTCCTACATTGGCGATATGTTCGGGAATGACCCGAGAATCAGAGCAGCCTATCCAAAGTACACCAGGTTGTTGACTTACTTCGTCCGATGGTTCGACGCCTACAAAAGTCGTCGAGTCAGGCTTTTCAGACCGGCGATAGCCGGGGATTAGTTTTGCAATCGGCATCTGTTCTTTCTCCAATTAACCGGTGCAGGACCATTAGTCACCATAACGATACAGCACCGCGTAGAATAGTAAAAAGATGACGGTCGCTTCGATGGAGAGAATTATATCAGCCTTCCCGCCAATGATGAGGATGGCGATAGGCAATGTAATGGCGCCAGAAAGTACGTCCCACTTGATCGGCCGGGTATCCCTGGCTACCGTCACTGCCTTAGCCAGGACAAAATCTTCCTTTTCCAGGAATGAATAAAGGTACGGTTTTTGGCTCATTCTCCGTCTTTGCATCTCTTGTTTTAGATAAGTATCTAGCTCCCTCAAGCCAATCAAACCGTCCTTATCAACATCAGCCTCACCGGTTTCTAATCCACGAATGATGAGATCGGTGAACGAAGGGGATGTCGAGTTTGCCAATACCAGGTTTTCTTTTTGAAGAGGTAACGCTTTCGCAGAGGAGCTGATCACCAAACGCCAATAGCCTTTCCCCCGGAAAGCTTCTACGGGATCCAAACCCTCCACCATCTTGGCCTGATCGTCAGCAAAATTGTTCCTGAAAAAATAACTATCAAAGATCAGAATCTGCTGGCGCGAGAAGCTTTTATCCATCCAGCCATTTAGTTCGGCCGCTGGAATAGCCGATTCAGCCAAGGATATGGGATCCGAATCTATGGTCGCTAAAAATACCTGTCCATCCCTATCGATAATGCCTAAACCGGCATAATAGACGCATATCAAATCATAGGGTTTCCGGTATTTGAATAGCCCCGCCAGATAATTAAGGACTTCGCCAGCAGGACGATCGACAAAGGTATCTACCTTGTCAAAGTTGCCGATATCGGGATCAATTAAGGTCGTTACCAGAGCATCAATATCTGGTTCAGGAAGGTTGAACGGTTGCAATGCGTTGTCTTGATAATGAGTGTAGGAAATGATAGTGGCTAAGCGCTGAGACATAGCATTTTTGGCTTAAAGGACTAAAGGCCCGATGTTAACCAGACTTTATCCCAGAAGTATGACGTGAATTTCGCTGGAGTGATTCTGTTATGTGCTTTAATACATTCTAATCAGATGTCAGATGCAAATTTTCGTCGTGCGTATTTACCGCGTCCAGGTTCTCCCAGAAACTTATCATCTTGGACGATGATCTCGCCCCGACTGATGGTGATGGCTGGCCAACCTTGTAACGACAATCCGTCATAAGGCGTCCAGTCCACTTGCTCATGCAAAGTCTCGTTGGACAGCGTAATCTTCTTCTTTGGATCGAATACGACCAAGTCAGC
>DOXE01000478.1 GCA_003519205.1 Chloroflexota bacterium | reverse complement strand
ATGGCGGCCGAGTGCGCATCTTTATGGTGAGATTTGCCATCGCAACTACATCAGCAGCGACCAGGCTGCGCACTACGCCCCGCAGCTTTTGGATCACATGTTCCCCGGCCAGGCGCCCGAAACTTAAAAGGATAAGGTCTGAAGCGATGGGAGGCGGGATGGCCTGCACCTATGGAGCAAATATGTTACGATGGGATTCTACTTCACAGTCTGCTGCAATAAGAACGCCGTCTAAAGGTTTCCCCCCAATGGTGGGTGCTATTTTAACCGGATCACCCTATGAGGCGGAGTGTCATTGTACCTTAATGAAATTCAAGTTTGATCTTGGAGTGTGTCCATGGAAATGCGTCAATTAGGCCGGTCAGGGCTCCTGGTAAGCGAATTATCACTTGGGACCATGATTTTTGGCGAGGATAGTCCTCGTAGCACGCCGCCCGATGAGGCCGAACGGATCATAGACCACTATCTGGATGCGGGAGGAAATTTCGTCGACACGGCCAACGTTTATGCTGACGGTCGCTCTGAAGAAATCCTGGGGAAAGCCCTGAAAGGGCGACGCGATCAGGTCATATTGGCAACCAAGGTACGATTCAGGCGAGGGTCGCATGTCAATGACATAGGCTTGAGCCGCCGTCACATCATGCAAGAAGTGGAAAACAGCCTGCGTCGCCTACAGACTGATTATATTGATCTTTATTATGCCCATATGTGGGACCCAATCGTTCCTATCGAAGAGACGCTGCGTGCCTTTGACGACTTGGTCACGGCTGGGAAGGTGCGCTATATCGGTGCCAGCAATTTTAAGGCCTGGCAATTGATGAAAGCGCTGGCTGTGAGTGATGCCAAAGGTTATGCTCGTTTCACCGCTGCCCAATACCAACACAGCCTTGCTATCCGTGATATCGAACGCGAATTCATCGATTTGTTTCTGAGCGAAGGATTGGGATCGGTACCTTGGGGGCCTTTAGGCGGTGGCTTCCTCAGCGGAAAATACAAACGCGGTGATAAGCCTGGTGCAGGGCGCTTGGCCACCACACCAGACCACGACGAAGAAGCGTGGCGCCGTCGCAGCACTCAGCGCAACTGGCAAATCATTGATGCCATGGGTGAGATCGTAGAAATTAGGGGAAAAAGCTACTCACAGGTGGCGCTCAACTGGCTTCTCTCACGCCCGGAAGTTAGTAGTGTGATCATCGGCGTCAGGACGCCAGCCCAGCTGGCCGATAACTTGGGCGCGGTCGGCTGGCGACTGAGCGAAGATGAGCTAGCCAGACTAAACCAGGTGTCCGCTATCGATCAGGGTTATCCTTATCGGATGATGGAATTATACGGCAAGCGGTAGTTAAATCATCCATTGGCGCGAAAAAAGTTCTTGACCTTGATACCATTTTATTGTATATTGTAAATTGGTTTGGAACCGGTTCCACATTAAGGGTTCACTAGCTTGGCCAACCGGGCTGATATCGCCCGTTCGACTAGTAGAGGAGAGAGATGCCCGCCGTGACGATCCGGGACGTCGCCCGCCACGCAGGCGTTGGCATTGGTACGGTCTCTAGGGTTCTGAATAGTAGTCCCTCAGTCAGCGAAGCGACGCGTCAGAAAGTCTTGGTCTCCATCCAGGAGCTTGACTACAGACCAAGTGCAATTGCTCGCCGACTTTCCCTGGGAAAAACTCTCCAAATTGCCGTCATCGTCCCATTTTTCACCAGGCCTGTTTTCGTCGAACGCCTGAGGGGGATAGAGCACGCCTTGGCTCAAAGTGATTATGATCTAGTGCTCTATAATGTGGAGACGATCGAACGCCGTGATGAATGTTTCCGTTATATCGCCCGTCGAGAGCGCGTAGACGGGCTGCTGATTATTTCCTTATTGCCGCGAGATCGGGATGTTGAGCGATTGTTGCGGGCCCAGGTGCCAACCCTTCTCATCGACGCCCGCCATCCATCATTGCATAGCTTGAATATCGACGATGTAGTCGGCGGCCGGCAGGCCACGGAACACCTGATTGAGCTGGGGCACCGTAAGATTGGTTATGTGAGCGATTATCTGGAAGATCCGTTTGGTTTTGTTTCCAGTCGCGATCGTTTCCTTGGTTACTATCAAGCCCTGGAAGCGGCAGACGTCCCGTTTCGACCCCAATACCATAAGCAAGGGGAACATAGCCAATTAGAGGCGCGAAAGCTAGCTCTAGAATTGCTCTCAATGCCTGATCCTCCAACAGCTATTTTTGCCGCTAGTGACACCCAGGCCATCGGCGTGTTAGCGGCCGTTCGCGAATTGGGACAGCGTGTGCCCGAAGACCTGTCTGTAATAGGTTATGATGACATCGAGATTGCCGANNGTTAACAGCAAACCAAAAAACAAAGGAGGTGATCATTTTCAAGGATTTGATGAGTGAGAGTATCCGAAGTTTATTGTATTTAGTATCCATTTAAACTTAATGGAGGATGAAGATGACATATCGTAAATTGTTAACATTGTTTAGTATCTTGTTAGTCCTGTCGCTTATCCTGGTTGCTTGCGCCGGTGCTGAAGAGGAACCGACGGAAGTCCCGGCGCCGGCCGAGGAGGAAGAAGCGGCTCCGGCTGAGGAGGAAGAAGCCGCTGAAGAAGAAGCCCCGGCCGAGGAAGAAGCAATGGAAGAAGAGGCCCCTGCCGAAGAAGAAATGATGGCCAACCGCTACGGTGAGGTCACGGACGTGGGCGGCGTCGACGACAAGGGCTTCAATCAGTTAGCCTGGAACGGGATGCAGCAAGCTGCCGAAGGGTTGGGGGTTGAGGTTCAATTCCTGG
>DOXE01000021.1 GCA_003519205.1 Chloroflexota bacterium | reverse complement strand
TCGGGGAGAATTTGAATTTTCAGTTGGCGGCCGGCCTCCGCTTTCCACAATCCGACAGTTTCTGAAAGGGCCAGAAAAGCTTCCTCCAGAGATTCCCTATTGAAGTGAATCCGCTCGTGTTCGCCATAGGCGCCGCCGACATCCACACCATCTTCCACAATGGCGATAGCCCGCATATTTTTGCCGCGAGCATGGTTGAGCTCGTCTCGCACCCAATCATGGGTGGTCCAACTACCGCTGGCCTTTTGCTCCCGCCTTGTCAACAAAGATACCAGACAATCGCACGATTCAATACGCTCCATCACGGCCGGCGTGAGCATTTCGCCACCTAATTTCTGGCCTGTTACCACTAGCAGTTGGTGGCTGGCCAACAACCGCTCAACCTGGCTGACCAGCGATCGATCCTGGTCTCGAAAGGAGTATGATAGGAAGAGTTTTTGCATAACACGCCTCCATTTACTAATGTTTTACTATATTCGCCGCGTCCCCGCGTCTCCACCTCTCTGCGTCCTAATCACATCAGCCCTTTATTCTGTTGAAGCCTGTTGGTCACTATCGCTCAAATCTTTCCGAAGATCGCTCAACGCATCCTGCATATTCTGAACCCATCCCCTGACTTCTTGAATCATCAAATCCTCGGTTATATTGACCAACTTTTTGATATTTTCCGGCTTATCTTTATCTGTTGGCGACAGGGCCCGCCACCAAATCTCGACGTTCTGTAAATCTGTCTTGTTCTGGTTGTAGCGGACGATGGTTTCCTGAAATTGTTCGCTGAGCAGATACGTGGTGATGGCCGTTACTGCGGCCGTGGTCAATGGTACCCAAAGTTCTCCGCCGATGGCGGCGAGAAACGTTCCCAAGCCACCGATAACTAAAATGGCTAACTGATAAAATCGGAGGGTTACTTCTTTCTGGTTGGTCCGGCTCTCGTAAAAAGAGACTTGGTCGCCAATTCGAATTTCTATGTACCTATCGGGTTCCAACGGGCTAAGACCATCATCTGTCTCGGCCGCACCGTACATTTTGGGTGGGATGGGGCCCTCGTACCCCACGAGGGCTGATTCATTTACTTCCGTTCGCATGAGCCGCTGGCTTACGTTTTCGACTTCCTGTTCCAATTCCACCAGTTGCTGCCTGGGTTCATAGGGTGCCAGAGCCCGGTAAGCGTATATCTTACGTTTTAAAGATTCGGCTCCACCACGTAGTAGCAACCACTTGTTATCCGATTTGCGGCGATTAAAAATAGAGATGGCAATTGAGGTTAGAATAGGTAAGGCGATCACCGTCCAACGAAGTATCTGTAAGGCATTGCCCTCTAACGTGGGACCGCTGGTGGTGACCCAGGTCAGCAAGAGAGCCGTTAGTGTGGTTAGAAAACCAAGCGTCAATATACGCGTCGTCAGCGCATGAAATTCTTTCTGGTGCCGCCCAGCGTTCTTGTCAAAGGTGGCAAAGCGCTCCCAGGCCTGGTTGAGCACATCTTCAGCCCAAGGATCAGGCAGCGACTTAAGAATGGTTTCTCGTAATTCCTCGGCATCAGCTTCGGCCGGAATGAAGGTCAATTTGCCGTCGATAACGATCTCTGCCAGATCGGGATCTGAGATATAGGGTAATCGCGGCGGCTGGGCTCCTCGGCCATCATTCCTTCTTGTCTCAATGTTAATTTTGGTCAATGCTGTTTGTCTGTCGTTATGGTGTTTGAAGATCTCGTCTGGTAATTCTCCGGACCCCTGGAGGACGATTACCGGCCAACCCTGGCGTACCGAATATAATACTTCTTTCTTAGCCAGCTCTTCTTTACTGCCACCTGCCAATATGGTCACCGCCGGAATCTTGCATAGGGCTATTCTGAGTGTAGATAACTCATCATGAAATGGCTCTTTGGTAAGCTCCTCTTCTTTATCAGGCGCGACAGTATCAACTTTTTCAAGCTCCAACTCGCTTTCCACGTCGGGTGTTGTTTCAGTTGAGTTCTCCATTGTGTCACCATCGGAACGGATCTCATTTGTGAATGGTACGTCTCCCCTATCCTCTTCTGCTGAAAATGCACCTGCCAAACCCTTGTCCGTCGAATTATTCGCCGTCGAGCCTTGAACTATTGGTGTTGCATCATCATACAGGTTTGAATCGGCCGCTTCATGGCTATTGTGCTCGTCCGCAACATCTTGTATCTTGATTGAAGAGAGCTCGTCACACTTCCCTACGATTATGGCTACTCCGAGCTCTAGCATCAATTCCGTGGCATCTTCCCATGCGGCACCGTCGACAAGAACAAAATGAGAGTGGTTTTTATCCAAGGGAGCGATTTTATTCGATCGATCTGGGTCAGGCCCACCTGGATAAGTCACCATACTCTTAGGTGCTACGCCGAGCAGCGTGGCTGCCCGCCTGCGATCGGCCACACCCTGGCCCATCAACTCCATGACCCCACCACCAATACCACAATCCAAGATCAGAGCATCTTTCTTCACTGCTGCCTGGGCAATGCCACGACTAAATAGCTGTTGCAGCCGTAGATTTAGATCCTCTTCAATCTTACCCCTTGTTCCAGCGATCAGGATCAACGCTTCTGGTTGTTTTAATTCAAGCGTTTTTAGAATCTCTTTCGCCTTCACATCCAATGAAGGGAATACCATCCTGGCCCGATTTCTGTTTTCAAAGATAACCTCAATTGATCCCTCAGTCGGAGTACTTTCTTCGTCCATCTGGAACCTCCTGCGAAAAACGCTCAGAACTGTACACCGAACATTATACACCATCTATCAATTTCGATAGCCGTTAGAATTGATAGGCATTAGACAGTATACTAACCCGGTTATTCCGTGATGAGGCCATATTAAGACGGCATGGGTAAACGATGTAAACCATAGCTCTATAGGATAATATTGCGCCACCTATTATCCTGACTACCCTGTAAAATGATGTTTCGAAACAGGCAGCACCTTTTAATCATTTCCCTATTGGCTTTGCCAATGCTGGCCTGTGGCCTGCTCCCCGGCCGGATAGTGCCTGGACCAACCATTGCTCCTGCCTCGCCAACGCCTGTCTCTACTCAGGCCAAATCGGCTATGGGTGACCAGGCCGAATCCACTTCACCGAATCCCACCCTGGAATCTCCTTTGCCGATGGCCACGAGCACGGTTCCACCAACAACAGCAATTTCAATTACCGTTGATCCACCCCCTTGGCCGTCACCCGTAGATCCGGTGGATCCTTTCCTCAAAAAGCCCATATCATCGGTTCAACAGGCAGCCTTTGATAAACTGGCTGCATCGCTACCCCCAGAAAGGGACAATCTTGAACTAGCCCGGCTTTATAATGGTTGGGATGGACAAATGGAGCCAACACCGGCAGTGGTCGAACCATTGGCTGTGGGCACCATCCAACAGTTGAACGTCCTCAATCACGACCTTAATACAATCAATCCAATCACGGTCGAATTATTAGCTGTGGGCGAGCATGCCTATTTCTGGTTCGATACCGGACCAGGCTCTGTCAGGCCTTCAACGGCCGACCTGGCCAGCGTGACTGATACCTTTGACGACATCTACCTTAGGAGCGTGGCCCTCTTCGGTTCAGAGAGAAAGCCCGGAGTAGACGGCGATCCCCGCTTACACATCGTGAATGCGTCACCCTTGGTATTATGTGACATTGAAGATGAGGATAGCGGATGTGGTCTGGCGGGCTATTTCAGTGCAGATGATGGGGTTCCTTCTAGCATTTTCCCCGATTCTAATGCCCGAGAGATGTTCGTCATGAACGTCGGTTTCTTTGGTAGCGATTTTTACCTAAATGTTTTGACCCATGAGCTGCGGCACATGATCGAGGATAATTATGATCAGGGTGACGCCGATTGGGAGGCCGAAGGTTCAGCCGTGCTAGCGGAGGACCTATTGGGTTATTCAGGTAATGGCGTTACCCGAGCCAATTTATTCCTGGCCGAACCAGACCAGCAATTGAATAGCTGGCCTGATGAATACACGCTTCCAGCCTATGGACAGGGCTACCTGTTGAATCGCTACATTTACGACCGGATCGGGCCCGAGCTGTACCAGGAGTTTGCCTCAAGTCCAGACAGTGGCCTGAAGGCTCTGGAAAAAGTCGCCCAGGCTCAAGATTTGGATATTACTGGCGAAAGCGTGTGGCTTGACTGGCTCATTGCCCAGGCTATCCATGGCCTGGATCAGGCCCCGCTCAAATATCGTTTTGGTGTGTCCGGTTTGGACCAGGTCGCCATGACTCAAGTTGATAGCTTTCCGTCCACCATCGAAGATAGCGTCCACCAATACGCGGCCGACTACTACCGTTTGAGCGGGGACGGCGATGTGACCATAGAGTTTGATGGTAGCCTCTTGGTGCCTTTATTGGATACAGTACCGGCTTCGGGCGAATCGATGTGGCTGGCAAACCGGGCTAATTTCAGCCACATGAGCCTGGATCGGCAAGTGGACTTAACTGGAGTCGTTTCAGCAACCCTCAACTACAGCGTCTACCATGACATCGAAGCGGGTTATGATTTTGCTTACTTATTCGTATCTGAGGACGGTGGCCAAAGCTGGCAACCATTGATAGCCGAGAATATGCAGGGGAAGATCGACGATCCCTCCGATTCTGCTCTCACAGACCGGTTCTACACCGGCCGTAGCGATTATTGGCGCGATGAAAGTGTCGATCTGACACCATATGCCGGCAAGAACATTATAATCCGCTTCGCCTATATCACCGATTTGATCCTGACCCACGGGGGTGTTGCCATTGATAATGTGTCGATTCCGGAGATCGGTTTCTACGACGACGCGGAAACGGCTGATGATGGCTGGATGGCCAGGGGATTTGAACGCGTTCCTTTTGCCATCCCCCAGAAATGGCATCTCCATCTCATCACTTTTCCAGATGGCCTTCCCAGCATCGAAACCATGGAGTTGACGGCCGAAAATATCGCGTCTAAATCCCTCTCCCTGGCTGAAAGCAATGGAGAAGCGATATTGATCGTCGCCGCATCTGCCCCTATGACCCTGGAGCAGGCCCAATACAAATTAATGATCGCCGACCGCTGACCATCGTTATTCATTGCGAAAATTCGCCCCTTGTGCTAGGATTTTTGGTGTAGATTGGGGCGTCGCCAAGCGGTAAGGCAGCGGACT
>DOXE01000493.1 GCA_003519205.1 Chloroflexota bacterium | reverse complement strand
CGTCTCCTTCTGCTTTTTGTCTTTTGGTACCAGCGAAGAAACGTATCTGGCCATCTATGCCGCCGGTGTGTTCATCCTGCTCAGCATGACAGCCTGGGCAGTCACGAAGCGCTTGCTCCGCCAATCGAGGACTTCGTCAAAAACACGCGATTATCTTAGCCTGGCAGGAACGGCAACGGCCGCCATATTAACTTCCGCAGCAACCATTATCATCTTCGTCGAACGGTTTACCGAAGGCGCCTGGACTTACTTCATCTTATTGCCCTTTCTGTACCTGATCTTCACCTATTTTCGAAGACGATTGGGTGATCCTACCCCGGTCGAAGAAAGGCGGGGCCTATTGTTCGCCGAAAGGCGATATCTTCCGAGCTTGGAACCGGCCATAGAGCCATCTTCGATACGCCTGTCGCGCATCCTGGTACCCCTGGACGGCTCCAAATTTTCCGAACATGCCCTACCTATGGCCCAAACATTAACGAAGGCTCAAGAGGGGTGTTTAACGCTATTATCGGTTAGGAAAACGGCCGGTGCTCCGCGCATTGTCACATTGTTGCAAAGTGGACCTGACGGAGACTTGCGCGAGCATGAGATCTATCTACAAAAAGTAGCCTCAACACTGGAAGGGACGGGTACTCGCCTGGAGTCGGTGGTGGCCAGTGGGGTAGTGGCTCATGAAATTCAATCTGTGGCTACGGTAAAGGATATCGATCTGTTGGTCATGAGCACCCACGGCCGTTCTGGCGTCGGCCGGATGCTGATCGGCAGCGTGGCCAATGAAGTACTTCAGCAAAGCAAAGTGCCGGTGCTGTTGGTTCGGCCTAACGATCGCAAAGGTGATGATGCGCCGTCATTCAATAGGCTTATGGTGACCCTGGACGGATCTGGTGGGGCAGAGCAGGTGTTACCGTATGCCCGGGCATTGGCACAGGATTTTAACAGCGAAATCCTCTTTCTGTCGGTTCCCGACGACATACAAGCAGAGAACCAATTAGAGCACATCGAAGGCTACCTGGAAGAAATAGCCCGCTCCTTTACAACCTGGGGCGTGAAGGTCCGAACCGTCGTGACCGGCTCGGACCCGGCGTATACTATCGTGGAAATGGCCGATTCCAATTCGGTCGACTTGATCATGTTGGCCACCCACGGCCGGGGCAGTCGGGAGCGTTTGATGTTCGGCAGCGTGGCCGATACCGTCCTGCGAAATAGCCGCCACCCCGTATTCATGGTCCCAGTCTGTTTACCCACCAACCAAAAATAATTTCAGAGCTACAAGATATAGGCGATTCATAAGAATCGTCGGTAATCCCGTGTGGATCGTTGAAGAATCCCTATAATCATTTTGAATTGATATGCCATGGCAATAAACTTAAGGCACTCTTGGATATTTTGCAGAATAACATGACCCACGCGCAACAGATAGCCGCTAAATTGGGATTTAGTACAATCCAGGCCACGGCTGCCATCGAGCTTTTAGACGATGGCAATACCTTGCCTTTCATCGCCCGTTATCGAAAGGAGGCAACCGGCGGGCTTGACGAGGATCAACTGCGCCAACTCAGTGGTATGTTGGATAGCCTCAGGGCTTTGGACAAGCGCCGGCAGACGATCCTGGAAACTATCGCCGAGCAAGGCAAGCTGACACCAGAGCTAAAAGGCAAGTTGTTAGCGGCCGAAACGCTGACGGCGCTGGAAGATCTCTACCAACCTTATAAACCAAAGCGCCGAACACGGGCAAGCGACGCCCGGGATAAGGGTCTCCAGGGGCTGGCCGATCTCATCCTGGCCCAGGGTCAAGAAAGAATGAGCCTAGACCAAATCGCCGCCCCCTTTCTCTCGGAAGATGTCCCTACAGTAGAAGAAGCGCTCGCCGGAGCACGGGACATCACGGCCGAGATAATTAGCGAAAGAGCCGAAGTCAGGCAGCGCTTAAGAGAAAAAGGCCAGAAGTGGGGGACATTGACTTGTCATAAGATTGACTCGGCCGAGGATGATCGCGGCGTCTACCGTATCTACTATGATTATCAGGCGCGAGTGGATCGTCTCCGGCCGCATCAGGTCCTGGCCATCAATCGGGGCGAGGCGGAAAAGATATTACGAGTAAACATCGTTGTACCAGAAAGGGATTGGCGAGAGGCTATCATGGCCTATTACCGGCTCGATAGGCGCTCGCTCCTGGCCGGGCAATTGGAAATAGCCATCGAAGATGCCGCCAAGCGGCTATTGTTGCCAGCGATTGAACGCGATATCCGGCGCTCGCTGTCGGACGAGGCTGAAAATCATGCCATCAATGTCTTTGCGGTCAATCTACGCAATCTGCTATCACAACCACCATTGGCTGGTTTCACGGTTCTGGGGATTGACCCAGGCTATCGCACCGGCTGTAAGGTAGCTGTAGTAGATCCAACCGGGAAAGTATTGGAAACGGCCACGATCTATCCCCATGAACCACAAAAACAGTGGTCAGCCTCTCTCGACAAATTGGAGCAGCTGGTCAGCCGGCACGAGGTCAACCTGATCGCCATTGGCAATGGCACCGCTTCTAGAGAAACAGAACAACTTGCGGCCAACCTGATTCACGGTGCTGATGGCAGCCAAAAAGTAGAGGGTGGGTCGCTACAATATCTCATCACCAATGAAGCGGGAGCGAGTGTGTACAGCGCCAGTCCATTAGCCCGAAAGGAATTGCCTGATCTTGACGTGTCAATTCGCGGCGCGGTTTCCATTGCCCGGCGAGTACAAGACCCATTAGCAGAGTTGGTGAAGATCGATCCCCGCTCTATTGGCGTTGGCCTGTACCAGCACGACGTCAATCAGGGTCAACTAACACAGGCTCTGGATGGGGTTGTAGAAAGCGTGGTGAATCAGGTCGGCGTGGAGGTCAATACAGCTTCGGCGGCCCTGTTGACTCATGTCGCCGGGGTCGGACCCAAATTGGCCGATAATATCGTCTCTTACCGGGATGAAAATGGTCCCTTTCCAAACCGGCAAGCTCTACGTCAGGTTACCGGCTTGGGGCCCAAGTCCTTTGAACAAGCAGCGGGCTTCTTACGTATTAGCGATGGCGATAACCCGCTTGATGCCAGCGCTATCCATCCTGAGAGCTATGCTATCGCCGAGACTGTCCTACAACGGGCAGGCTTAATAAAAGACGTCCCACCGGGCGAACGAGAATCGGCCTTGGATCCCTGGCAGGATAGAAAGGAGCTGAAAAAACTGGCGGTTGAATTGAAGACTGGCGAGCCTACATTAAGCGACATACTAGA
>DOXE01000088.1 GCA_003519205.1 Chloroflexota bacterium | reverse complement strand
GCTGCTTCCTCTTCGGCTGGTGCTGGAGCCTCTTCCACCGGGGCCTCAGTTTGACAAGCCACGAGGATCATTGACATTGTCAACAATATGACAACTACGATGTAAAGTCTCTTCAACATTTTATTCTCCTATTTTTCCTCTAGTAGAGCTTTTCAGCCCAATGGTCTATACGGATTCTGCAAGAACTAGGTCCATCACAATGACAGTTAATTTCGGTTATCACCTCCCTTACTTTTAAATAGGAACCACAGATTTTCGGTAAAACGCCGTTAAGTTCGAATACGTTTTGTCAAGTTAGATACCAGGATGGCGACGATGAGCAAGGTGCCAATCACAGCCAGCTGGCTCTCAGCTTTAACATTGGCGACACCCATGCCAGTGCGTAAGAAAATGATTAGCAGGAACGCGGCAACTGTGCCAAAAATAGTTCCCCGACCACCGTAAATGTCTGTGCCACCCAATACAACCGCGGTAATCACGTCTAACTCCCATCCGCGAGCATGATCGTAACGGGCCACACTGAGGCGCGAGACCATGATCAGACCAGCCAGGCCGGAGAGTAGTCCCATCATGGTGAAAATGGCCAGCTTTACACGCTGGGTCGGAACGCCTGCATAACGTGCCGCTTCCTCATTGGTGCCAATGGCGTAAACCCAACGACCAAATGTTGTTTTGTGTAATAGGATACCCAGAACGATGGCCAAGATGACGAAAAGGACAAGAGGCAGTGGAATAGATGTACCTGGAATATAAACCCGGTGGATACCTACAAACCAGTCGGGAAAGACGATATCACGACTCCAAGCCAACTTTGGACGAGAATCATCCCCAACCAAGACTTGGGCAGCGCCACGATACAAGGCCAGGGTGGCCAATGTCACTGCCAACGCGGGCAATTTCATACGCGTAATTAGCAAGCCATTGAACGATCCCAAGGCCGCGCTCAATAGGAAAGCGAGGACGATAGTAATTCCCATCGGCATGCTAAGATCAAAGAAAAGCACACCTGCTACAGCGCCGACCAAGGCAAGCGTAGAGGCCACGGACAAGTCAATATTGGCACTGATGATGATGAATGTCATGCCCAGGGCCATGATACCCACTTCAATAAAAAGCGAGGTGTAGTTTAGTAGGAAGTCTAGATCTAAGAAGTAGGGTGAAATGATGGAGCCGCCAATGAAGGCCAGTATCAGCAGAATCACCGTGATGAATTCCGGTTGCACTACCACATTCATGATGCGTTTCTTCTTAGGAGCTTCCATTGGTTGATCTAGCGAGGAATCAACCATTGTACTCTGTGATCGAGTCTCATCTATACTCATCGGCACTTTACTCTCCGGTGGTTGCCCGTCGCAGTTCACGTCGGATGACGGCGTCAACCGTGACAGCCAGAAGAATGACGAAACCATAGACGGCCAATTGCCAGGTGGAAGCGACACCCAGCACGGCTAGCGCTACGTTAATGGTGCCTAGTAGCAGGCACCCCAGGAAAACACCTAGAACCGACCCAGAACCACCAAAGACGTTGGTACCGCCAACTACGACAGCGGCAATGACGGTCAGTTCGAAGCCGACTCCCGTCTCGCCTGGGTTCACAAAGCCGAATCGCGAAGCATACAAGATGCCAGCCAGGCCGCAGAGCGCTCCGGTGATTAGATAGACCGAGAAGGTCGTGGTCTCAACCGGAACACCGCGCAGCCTGGCGGCTTCAGGGTTGCCACCAATTGCATAAATGCTGCGCCCTCCCTTGGTATAACGCAAGAAGGCATAGGCCAGAAAGGCTACAACTACGGCAATGAGGACCACGTATGGCACCCACTGAATTCCAAATGGCCCCCGTTGTGACCAGCGAATCAGCGCGGTTGGCACATGATTTGGGTCGATTTGACGACCCTCACTAACAATGAATACTAGCCCTCGGTAGACGCTGAGGGTGCCCAAGGTGGTAATGATGGGTGGGATTTTTAGCCAGGCGATCAAGCCGCCGTTGACGGCTCCCAACAAAGCCCCTAGCAAAATCCCTATCAGCGCTCCGAGATAAATATTGAAACCCGGCACATCGCGAAAGATCATGCCCACAACGATCCCGGCAAAAGCCAGCATGGAACCGATTGACACGTCAATGCCCCGGGTGATGATAACCATCATCTCGCCCATCGCTACCACGGTCAGCAAGGGTATCCAAAGCAGGATGCTGCGAATGTTGATTGGTTTGAGCAAAAAATCAGGTTGGAAGGCTATCGTCATGCCCAAAACAGCAATCAAAAAAACGACAATACCTAGTTCTCGGAAACGGGCGAGGCGGACAGCAATATCGCTGGAACGCTGTCTTTGTAGTGTATCTGAGGTTGTTGCCATAGGTATTATCCTTCTTGCAGAAATTGGCCGGCGGCGGCGGCGATCACGCTTTCGGCAGTCGCCTCGTCTTTGTCGAAACGACCGCTGATTCGCCCTTCTCGCATCACGATGATACGGTCGCTCATAGCTAATATTTCTGGAAGTTCAGAAGATATCATCAATATTGCGATACCCTGGGCGGCTAGTTCGCTCATCAAGCGGTGCACTTCCGCCTTGGCACCGATGTCGATCCCACGAGTAGGTTCATCCAGAAGCATCACCTTGGGTTTGGTCATCAACCACCGCGAGAGCACAACCTTTTGTTGATTTCCACCTGATAGTTCTCGTACGGGTTGGCTGGGGTCACGAAGAACAATGTTCAACTTTTTTACATATTCTTGTGCAGCTTCTTCTTCTAGGCTTTCTCGCAACCATCCGTTGCGAGAAAGTCGCTCCAGCACGGCAAGTGTCATATTCTTGATCACGCTCATTGGCATTAATAAACCATTTTGTTTGCGATCTTCGGGCACGTAGATGATTCCGTGTTTGAGCGCGTCGCGCGGCCGGCCGATCTCTACTCTTTGACCGTCGATTCGAATCGTTCCTGAATCGATTTCCAAAGTGCCAAAGAGGGCACGGGCAACATCCGTTCGACCAGCCCCGATAAGCCC
>DOXE01000443.1 GCA_003519205.1 Chloroflexota bacterium | reverse complement strand
GGATTTTCCTATAGATTCGCCTATACCATCGCTATGCCGGCATCTCCTTTTTTACTATAATCTTTAGTTAAGAGTCATGGACATTTCTGTTAGCCGCCTCAACAAACGCATGGCCCTGGAATTACCTCCGGAGTTCCCCTTGGGACTCGTCTTCGTCGTCGGCGAAGTAAAAAAATTGGCCAATGGGAAGGGAAATGCCGAATTCATTGAATTTTGCCTAAGCGAGAGCGACCACCTGCTCAATTGCCGGCTCTCTGATAGAGCGGCCGGCGAAGTTAATCTTAACGAAGGCGACTTGATTCGGGCTGGCGGTCACTTAGCCTTTGAACCAACTCGGGCTGGTTACTATTTATTGGCCAGAGATATCGAGATCCTTAGCGAATATCAACCAAGCCGGTCCGCCCTCCAAAGGATCATCACCGATAAACATGAACGTGTCCCCACTACAAATCTAGTGCCGGCCGAGATTCCATCTTGGGTCGAGCAACTGGCACCACCGGAAATCCGGGCTGAGTTAGAGGAGCGCAAATCTTCAGCAATTGGTTTCGAGGCCGCTGCCGGAGACGTTTGGAAACTATATGCCCGCACCGACACGAGCATGAAATTTTCGGTCGAAGAATCCACCCAGACCGGACTCAACCCCGATCTCATCGATTTCCTCTCTGAAGCCATGGATGATCAAGAAGATGTTGAATTGACACCTGAGCTATTGGCCGAGTATGAATCCCCTAAGGAGCTTGTCGGCCCATCTGACCAGGATTTAGAGGTCCTCAAAGAATTGGAAGCTGCTCTGATGTTGACGATTCTCAAGGAAGATTCGCTCCCAAAGGCCGAATTCGGTAAGCCTCACCCGGGCAAGGATAAAAAAGGGGCGGCCGGTGATTTGGGAGCTGGCCAAGAGCCCGGAGTCCTGGCTAGTGAGATCTCAGTGAAACCCATGGCCGAAATCAGGTTAAAGCCAATCGATGGGCTCGAGGAAGACCAGGTGTCAACCAGTATCAGAACTGCCAAAGAAGATGTCCAGTTAAAGCCGCGTAGCCAAGCAATCGATATGCCACATCGGCCGCAAACTATTAGACCTGAACCTGCTTCAAAGAGACCGAGAGCTCGACCTAACCAAGTTTCTCCCAGCCAGGGTTATATCCCCTGGTATGTGGTCGGTTTGATACTCCTCCTGATTGTACTCTTTGTGGCTTTGTTTTTAGTGGTTGCCTTAAGTTCGAACGTTTTACCTCTACCGATTATCTTTCCTGGATAAGCCGGTCGAACTCCGCGCTACTTGACATAGTCCCCTAGCTGTGGCCTCGAAATGTTTCTTGCCATTTGCGGATGGCATCCTTGGTGCTGGAGAAGGCAAGTTCGGGCAATTCTTCCAGTCCGAAAAACCCGGTCGCGGCCGCATCATCGCCTGCTTTGAGTTCGCCCCCCTTAAGCTTGGCTTTATAGAGGATAAAAATAGATGCACCACCTTTTTCCCGCGCATCACGATTGTAGTAAACGTCCAATAAATCGTANNAAAACCAGGACTCCAACACCAACCTTGGGATCCGTAAAGTGAATGAATTCACATTCCGGACAGACTCGTCGTTTTTTGTCGCCCACTAGCCTGGTTTCCATCGGGTGAGCGCATTGGGGACAATAGGCAATGTGACTTGGAGCGCTATTACTCATCACCACTTACATTTTTCGACGGACCAACAATGTTACCGCCGATAATACGATCACCGCCATTCCTAAGATGACGACAAGGATTGTTAGTAAGGAGATAATAGTCTGGCCAAAATCCAGGCCAGCATCTTGATCAATCGCCTGTTGCTCTTCAGCCGGGACTTCCTCTTGTACCTTTGCCCGGCCTACAGCCGTGTCCTCAGCTAAACGAGATGGCTCCACTTCGGCCAGTGCTGGAGATGTGGCCGAGGGCATCGGTGCTATAGTTAGAGCCGAGGCGGTGGGAAGTGGCTCGGCTGGAGGGGCTTCCGCCTCGAGAACCTCTTCCCCCGGAGTTTCGACAACCGGAGTTTCCAGCGCTGGTTCTGTGTCGATCCCTCCAGCCCGGGCCGCTTCTTCAGTCATTTGCCGTTCCTCAGTCGTTATCGGCGCCGCTGGAATTAGTCCGGAGTCCGATTCTTCTAATTCCCCTTCTGTTATGGCTTCTTGAGCTACTGCTTCTTGTTCCATCGTCTCATCGATGCCCAGGTCGACCTCCATTGTGGCATCTATTGCAGTTTCAGCGGATGGTGTCCCAGCTACCAGATCCTCAGCCGGAGCTGGAGCCTCTTCGGCCGGAGCCTCGACTGCCATCTCCCCTTCTGAGACGATCTCCTCTTCAGCTAGAACCTCCGTTTCAACGATTGGGGCGGCCGATTCTTCTAACGGCACTTCCATAAACTTTTGTTCTGCTTCCGGGATGACATTTTGGGCATCACCCACGATTTCGCCGGCCATGGGGGCCAGGGCCAACGACTCCATTCTTCCACCTTGTGGAATGAGCAACGCCGCTCCTACGGCAATGACGAAGAATATAGAGACCAAGACCGTCGCCGTTCGTAGTATCGGGTATAGACGAATGGCAGAATCAGGCTCTGGAACACCATAAAGGGCTGGATCGAGGGTAAAGTTTCGTGGAGCACTAACCTGGGGTAGTTGCTGCAGATTTTTCTTGATGAGGCTTTGTTGTTCGACTTCATGGCGCAACCCTAGATCGGCGGCCAGCTTCTCCTCAAAGCGCTGTCTCTCGCTAGGTGTGAGGTACCCATCCAGGTAGGCTGCTATCGCCTCCTGGCTTTTATCCTCATCTGATTTGCGCAGATCGCGAAAAAAATCAAACATGCTATTTGCCAGTACAGTTCTTCTCTAAGAAGCAACAAATCATCCTTTCACCCAAGATGCGTGATGTGTGGGATTCCTCCTCTGATCGCGTTTCATATATCGTGCCTTCCGAAATAAAACGTAAATTGATACCAATAGCCTTTCTCAGGATCACACTCCCTCATTACTAAGACGATATTCGATCGGCAATAGTTCCGCCATCCCCTGTAAACAATCCCGTAATTTGGCTCTGGCACGGCTGATGCGCGATTTAACTGTCCCCAAAGAAGTTGACATAATACCTGCTATTTCTTTGTAATCGTAGCCCTCGACGTCACAGAGCACGGCCACTGTGCGCTGCTCGTCTGGTAGTTCATCTAAACAACGTTGGATGGCTTCGACAAGTTCCGTTTGTTGTCGATATTCTTCTGGTCCAGGACTATCCTTGCTGATTAGTAGGGGCGTTGATTCGTACACCTCTGAGATCTCGTTCAACGAAGATTGCGGCCGGCGCTTTCGACGGCGTAGTTCGTCATAACAAGCGTTTGTGACAATGCGCATCAGCCAGGCTTTGAAATTCCCGCCTCGGAATCGGCGTAGCGACATGTAGGCTGAAATAAAGGCTTCTTGAGTGGCGTCGGCGGCCGCATCCTGTTCGCCCATAATTCGATAAGCAACATTAAAGACGGAGTCCTGATAATGCAAAACCAGAGTATTATAGGAGAAGACATCCCCATTCTGAGCTTGTTCAATCAGATATACTTCGTCCATATCACTAGCTTTGTGGGTGTGCACCAGACAGGCGAATACCCATTGGAAAGAAGCTATGATTGGCACGAATTGGTGCTTCTATCATGTGCTCAACCGACCTTACGGTGCCACCTTGTGCCCGTCCAATTTTCGTTGACAGATAGGTTCGCTTAACCTATACTCTGGGCACTTGCCGAAGTGGCGGAACAGGCAGACGCGCACGACTCAAAATCGTGTTCCTTCGGGAGTGTGGGTTCGATTCCCACCTTCGGCACTGCAAATTTTATGTCTGCTTGGGATTATAAATCCCGGTAGGGGGTAGGACAAGTATAGAGGTTGCTCAATGAAAGTTGAGGAGCCTCTTTTTGATTGTTGCCTTCGCCAGGGCAGACTCTATAATCCTTGTCCATGGCACCTTTGTGGCAACGGTTGTTGCGTGTTGTGCTATGGTTGAGCTTGGGCGTTATCCTAGGCATAGCTTCAGGCTTGCTCTTGGGGTGGGTGGTCTGGCCGATAGAATTCACCGAAGCTGATCCAACCGTGCTGGAAGAGAGTTACCAGCAAGATTATACTGTGATGATAGCCACGGCTTATTCGTTGGATGAAGACTTGAATGGAGCCCGGCAAAGATTGAGCAAATTGGGCAAACAAGATCCTAATGCCTGGCTACTTTCGGTAACGGTAAACCATATCTTGAACCAGTCTGATGAGACTGAAATCCGCTATCTCGTCCAATTAGCCAGCGATTTGGGGTTATATTCGCCGGCAATGGATCCATATTTGACCGATTCGGCCACCAATGGGGCTGTTGAGTGAGTTGCCGGTATGGATGAGCACCGATTTGAGACGCAGCACCAGCGGGAGCAATGGCTTCGTTCCCACGGCCCAAGATTATCGGCTGCAAGCCTGATAATGATCGGGTTGATCCTTGGCTTTGCCGCTGCGCTATATTATGCCTGGCTCGCTGAGCCGGTGGTCTTTACAGAAGCTAGCCCAGCTCGTCTAAGCGAGCCTCAAAAGGCCCAATACATCCTGCTGATAAGCCAAAGTTATGAGGCCGATGGCAACTGGGAAAAAGCCCAAGAGCGTTTAGCAGCCCTGAATGATCCAGATGTGGATCGGACTGTGGCAGCATTATTGGAAGAGTTTTTAAGAAGTGGTGAATCAGCATCGACGATGAAAAGTCTGGCTACGCTTGCCGGGCGCCTCGGCGTGGATAGTGTTGCTGTTGCCGTTTTTGCCCCTCAGCCTACGGCCACATCGGCTGCTGTGCAATCGGCTCCCACAGCCGATAACAGCACGCCAGAAATTCGCCAAACACAAACACCGACCAGCACGCCTTTACCCACCCTGACACCTACCCCCGTTCCCTCGCCAACAGCCGTGCCTGTGTACCGCTTACTGCGCCAGGAACAAATTTGTCAACGGGATGCGCCATCTCCAAGAATTGAAGTTGTTGCGATTGATCCATTTTTAGAGCCCTTGCCTGGTGTTGAAGTGATCGTCCAGTGGGAGGGAGGCAACGATCACTTTTTTACCGGCTACCAACTGGAAAAGGGTTTAGGTTATGGCGATTTTGAAATGGCGCCTGGTGTGGATTATCGGGTAATGATGGCTGATGGCAGCCTCATGGTAACTGGTCTGCGAATAACTGAGTGTAACGAAAATGTCGGTGGTTTGCCTGGGGGATGGCGTTTGACTTTTCAAAACACAGACGTGGTTCAGGAATCGCCTTAGCCTTAGGTCCGATCGCCCGATGTAAATGTGATCCAAGCCTGTAATTACTCGACATAAGTCAACATAACGTCACATCGGGTACTCGGCGCAATGGCGCCCGACCTGCCTTATCTGCTTTGGCGATCAATCGGCGGGCGATTTCCTTGAGGGTTTCACCGGATTCGGGATGCTTCAGATTCGGGGC
>DOXE01000047.1 GCA_003519205.1 Chloroflexota bacterium | reverse complement strand
CGGGGAGGCAATTCAAGGGCAGGTCTTGAACTTAGTAGAACGCATCTCCTTACCGAACCCAAGAATTCCACCAATTTCACAATTACCCCCCGCTCAATTTATGCCCATCATCATTAAGAAACCCGTTCCGATCGAAGGTGATAACACCTTTGCCTCGGCCAATTTCTTGCCATTGAACAGTCCTCAGCGAAATAGATTCATTACGGCCGACGACAATACCGATGTGTTTACCTTCCAGGTTCCGTCTCGCCGGAATGTCACCGTCAGGCTTAAGAATTTGGCCTCAACCAACGAGCTAAGCCTCTACTTGTACACCTTTAATAAGGACTGGATCGCCATCAGTGCCAAACCCGGCACCCAAGATGAAGTCATCACCGAGACCCTCAATGCCGGCCAATATTTCGCCGTGGTCGAGCGAATCTTTCCGCCCGCCGGAATCGTCCCTGACCAGCGAGATTACCAAATTGAAGCCCAGGGTTAAGACGATCTATGCCAAAATCGCCGTCAGAAAATAACCCGTCCCTTCGTGTGTTGCACTTTGCCGATGCACACATCGACATGGCCAATTATGGTCGCCATGATCCGAATACAGCGTTACCAGTGCGGGTTATGGATTTCCTAAAATCTTTAGACCAGATCGTCGAATTTGCTGTAAAAGAACCCGTCGATCTGGTTATCTTCGCTGGCGATGCCTACAAAGATCGGAACCCTCAACCGACGTTTCAACGTGAGTGGGGACAAAGGATTATGCGCTTATCTCAGGCAGGCATCCCGACGATCCTCTTAGTCGGCAACCATGACAAGGCACCGGCGGCCGGACGGGCCACGACAGTCCAAGAATTTAGTACCCTTGACGTACCACACATACACGTAGCCGATACCCTAGCATTCATGGGGCCGGATCAATTAGGTTTGCCAGTCCAGGTGATCACCGTGCCCTGGATCTCGCGCAGCGCTTTGATGTCGCGAGAAGAAAGTGCCGGAATATCGTTGGGGGACGTTTTGGAATTGATCGAAAGTCGCCTGACCCGAATGATTTCCAACTTCCTTGAAAATGCAGATCCCTCATTACCTCTTATTCTTGCCGCCCATGCTAGCGTACTTGGGGCAAAATATGGCAGTGAACGAGCGGTGATGCTTGGTCATGAGCTGGTTTTGAGTGAAGCTGTCGTAAGGGACAAGCGGCTTGACTATGTCGCCCTAGGACATATCCATAAACACCAATCATTAAACGGGGGCAAGCAACCCCCGATTATTTACTCGGGTTCAATCGAACGGATCGATTTTGGCGAAGCCAAAGAAAAAAAGGGTTTTGTTATGGCCGAAGTCAGCCCAGGCCATAGTGAGTGGGAATTTATCTCTCTAAAAACTCGACCGTTTGTCGACGTATTTATCGAACCTGAATCGGCCGATGACTTCATGCAATATATCATGCATCACTTGCCAGGCGAGAAGGTTGTGGCAGGTGCAGTGTGTCGAATTCAGCTATCGTATCCGCGCGATTGGGAACCACTTGTGGACGAGGTGGCAATTGCCAAACGGTTCAAAGATTCCCTATCCTTCCAGATCCTGAAACATCGCCATTCCGAGAAAAGAAGCCGCTTGGGTGATACCGTAGCTGTCGAAGAACTCCGGCCGGAAGAATTACTCATGCAATATTGGCAGACGATAGGCCTTGACGAGGAAGAGTCCAAGGCCATGCAAATTCTGGCGACCGAGGTTCTGGGTCAGGCAGTCACATAACCAATTACAAAGCGGATGATTCCCCTCAAACTGGAACTAACCAACTTCCTGTCATACCGGAGCCCAGTCGAACTTGATTTCCACGGCATTCATTTAGCCTGCATTACCGGCTCAAATGGTTCTGGAAAATCCAGCATATTAGACGCTATCACATGGTCATTGTTTGGCCGTAGCCGGAGTAAGAGCGATGACGATGTCGTCAATCGCTTGGCGGCCGTTAAGGACGAGGAAACTATAGTCGGATTATCTTTTGAGCTGGAGGGGATCACTTATCGAATTATCCGTCGCAAGAAAGCTGGTAAAAGAATGCTTCTAGAGTTTCAGGTGGCTACCGACGATGGTAATTGGAAGCCTATGAGTGAAAGTCGCCTTCGCGATACCCAGGTGGCGATAAATGATCTATTGAAGATGAATTTCGATACATTCATCAATTCCAGCTTTTTGCTCCAAGGAAAGGCCGACGAGTTTACCATCCGGACCCCAAACAAACGAAAGGAGATCCTGGCCGATCTTCTAGGTGTTAACGAATGGGATCGCTTCAAGGAATTAGCCGGGGACCAGCGTCGGGCTGCGGAAAACAGGCTGTTGCTGGTCGAAGGGAGGCTCGGAGATATCGATCGGGAATTGGCCACACGGCCGGAACGCGAGGCAACATTGTCGAGTGCAATGGAAACTTTAGAACATACCAGCAAGCGTCTAGAATTGCAGGAGACCTTGTTGACCCAGGCCAGGCGTTCTGAAACAGCACGGCAGCAACAGGAACAAGCTGTAAAAAACCTAACCGCCAATCTAGAACAATCACGGCGCAGGCTTGCAGTTTTACGAACCAATCAGAAGCAACGCCAAGATGAACGGGACGAACACCAGGTATTGCTCAATCAATCGGCCGAGATCAGGGCTGAGTATTCGCAATGGCAATCGGCCAACAAATTGGCCGAGGAGTGGCGGACCAAGGCGGAAAGTTTTCATGCGATTCAACAAGAAAAACGGCCGTATGAGTTAGCCCTGGAAAGAGAACGATCCCGCCTCTCCCAACGGAAGTCAGAATTAGAGGCTCAGGAAAAACGGCTTGGAGCTATGGAAGAGGAGCGCAGCAAGCTTGTGGTGACTCTAAAAGCTGAAAAGAAACGGCTGGCCGAAATCGAGGCGATACTATCCGATATATTAGAGAAGCACCAAACCTGGCAAACAGAACACGATAAACTACTTCAAATGGAATCAAATCGCGAACTGCTCAAGCAGCAAGCCAGCCAATTAGCTGAAAAAGCCAGACAAATTACAACTCAAAAGGAGGAGCGTTCGGCCGCCAATCGCAATTTGGAAGATGCTCAAAAAGCCCTCCAGTCAATAACGAATGAGCTTGAGGAGGTGAATGTCTCCCAACAGCAATTGATGCTGGCTACGGTCGATAGAGACAAATTAAAAGTCGACCAACAACGCCTCAAGGAGTCGATGGATAATCTCAAAGACCGACTCAATCGACTGCAGGTTGAGACTGGGGGTGAATGCCCATTATGCGGTCAACATCTGAGTGACGAGCATCGCCAGGAGGTATTGGCCCAACTGGAAAATGAAGGAAAACGAGATGCTGACCAATACCGGCAAAATCAGATCCAGATAAAGGAATTACAAGAAGAGATCCCTAGATTAGAGCAAAAAGTGAAAAAAAGGGGACCATTGGAACGAGATCAGATCGCCCAACAGAAGCGCCTGGCCTCGGCCGAGGCCAGAATGGCTGAAATCGATCGCCAAGTTGCCGAATGGGAAGCCGATGGTGCCAACCGCTTAAGAGAAGTGGAAGAAAGCCTGACAGATGATTCGAACTTAAAAAAACAACAGGCGCTCGTTTCGACTTTGTCCATTGAGATTGAAGGTGAAGAAAAGTTTAAATCGGAAAGGCAATCAACCGAACGCAATTTGGTGTTATCAGAAGCGCGGTTGGCGGAGATTGACCGGGTAAGGTCCGAATGGGAGGGCGAGCCTCGTGGAACCGGCCTGGCAGCCGAGTTATCCCAGATCAATGAAAAACTAAAGGCCGGTGACTACGAACTCGAAGCGCAAGCTGCGCTGGCCAAATTAGAAGATCGGGCCAGGGATCTCGGATACGATGTAACCGAGCATCAAGAAGCCATGCAAAGGCGCGATGAGCTGGTTAAGGCTGAAGATCGTTACCAGGCGCTAAAACGGGCAGAGGCGGCCGTAAAACCACTTGATAATAATCTGGCCGATTTAGCCACTCAGATAACCGACCAGGAGCAAAATCTAGGACAACTCGAAGATCAGCATGAAGCTGCACTGGCTCAATTAGCATCATTAACCAAGGGCGGACTGGACCTTATTGCCGTCGAGAAGGAAACGAATCAATTGCGCGAAGAGCAGATTGAAGCCCACAGAAAAGTGGCCACGGCCCAACAAAACGTGTCCGTACTGGATGAGCTGGCAGTACAGGGGCAGGATATTAAAACCGAACAAAATGAAGTAAGACAACGGATAAGGCGGCTGAAACTATTAGAGACGGCTTGCGGCCGGGAAGGTGTCCAGGCTTTGTTGATCGAGCGGGCTTTGCCTGAGATTGAAGACGATGCCAATGAATTGTTATCGAGATTAACCAGCGGGCAGATGCAGATCATTTTCGAGACNNATCGTGGATGCTGCCGGGGAGCGGCCCTATGAGAATTTTAGTGGTGGCGAACAATTTCGAGTAAACTTTGCCATCCGCTTAGCGCTATCAAAGATATTAACCAGGCGAGCAGGTGCCCGGCTCCAAACTCTGGTGATCGACGAAGGCTTTGGTAGTCAAGATCCGGAAGGCCGGCAACGCTTGATCGAAGCCATTAATATTATCCAGGATGATTTCGAACGGGTTTTGGTGATCACCCATATCGAAGAGATGCAAGACGCCTTTCCCACGCGAATCCAGGTTGAAAAAAGACCGTCTGGTTCAGCAATTTCTGTCGTTTAAGTTCAGAGGAAGAGTACTGGATGTCCAAAGAAAGGATCATGACCTTACACCCGGAAGAGGGTAAAAGCGGGGTCAATATTAGCAAACAGAAATATGATGTGATGCATGCTGCTATCCTCAAAGCTCTAGAAGGTAAAGATGAACCTACCTTTAATGAGCTTGGCGATGCCGTTGGAAAACAGCTCGAAGGCAATTTCGACGGATCAATTGGATGGTACTACACGACCGTCAAATTGGATCTGGAAGCCAGAGGAGTCATCGAGCGAGTACTTGGCAGCCGGCCACAAAAAATAAGATTGGCTAAATAATTTGGCGTGACGATGTTGGTTTTTCGTGTTGCTGCTTTCGTATTGGGTCTGGTGATCACCCTAGCTGCATTTCGATCAGTTATTCGTACGCTCGTCCTGCCCCGTAGCGCACCAGATCCCCTCACCGGCATCGTTTTTCGCTCAGTCCGCCGGATCTTTGATTTACGATTACGCTGGTCGAGGGGTTACTCTACCCGAGATCGCGTGATGGCATATTACGCCCCAATCAGCCTGATGTTTTTACCAATAGCCTGGCTAAGTGTGGTTCTGATCGGTTTCATGTTTATGTTTTGGGGCAGTGGAATCGAGAATTGGGGCGAGGCTTTTACCATCAGTGGCTCTTCGCTGCTTACTCTGGGCTTTGCTAAAGGCGATACCCTTTTTCAGACCATCTTGGCTTTTTTCGAAGCCGCCCTGGGTTTAATCCTGGTTGCCCTATTGATCGCCTTCCTACCAACCATGTATAATGCCTTTGAGCAACGTGAAACGGCGGTGACACTTTTAGAAGTAAGAGCTGGTAAACCGCCTTCGGCCGTGGAAATGCTGCTGCGTTACCACCGCAATCAAGGGTTAGAAAGCTTACATGAATCGTGGCGGGCTTGGGAGGTGTGGTTCGCCGAAATAGAAGAGAGCCACACATCCCTGGCGGCTCTGGTATTCTTCCGTTCTCCCCAACCCCATCATTCCTGGGTGACAGCTTCTGGCACAGTGCTTGATGCCGCTGCCTTGTCGCTATCGACAATCGATATATCCTGGGATGCACAGGCCGCACTATGCATCCGGGCTGGCTTCCTGGCCTTACGGCGAATCGCCGATTTCTTCCGCGTCGAATACAACGATAATCCCATTTATCCTGTCGATCCAATTAGTATTACTCGGGAAGAATTTGACACTGTTTACGATCGCCTATCGGCCGCAGGTATGCCAGTCAAAGCCGATCGCGAACGTGCCTGGCAAGATTTCGCCGGATGGCGAGTCAATTATGACACGCCACTCCTCGCCTTGAGCCGGCTGACCATGGCTCCAGAAGCACCCTGGACCTCCGACAGAGAACCCGTCACCAATTAAATAGGGATTTGCAACTTGGCTTACAGCCATCCCATTTTGTCGGCGTAAACTAAAGGCAAGAGTAGAGTATTTAACATTAGTTGGATGTAGGGGTTTTCGAATGGGACTTTTTGGATTTCTAAAGAAGGATAAGATCTCGAAACGGGCCGCCATCATCGACGTATCGGATGCCAGTTTTAAGCAACAGGTTCTCCAACGTTCTTACAAAACGACGGTTGTCGTCGACTTCTGGGCAGCCTGGTGTGGACCCTGTCGAACGTTGGGCCCTGTTTTAGAACGCATCGCTGAAGATCCAGATGGCAAATTTATCCTGGCCAAATTGAATACAGAGTATAACCAACGTACAGTCGCACAATTTCAAATTCATAGTATCCCGGCCGTGAAAGCATTTCGGAACGGCCAAATCATCGACGAATTTACTGGCGCGATACCTGAACCCTTGGTTCGTCGCTTTATCGATAAGGCCACCTCTGCCCCCCCACCCATACGCATCAAGGCCAGCGCCGATCCCACGAAGCGACTGCAACAGGGAATACAACATCTCAAAAAGGGTCGAGGATTTGAAGCTTACCTGGTCTTGAGCGATTTTCCCGAAAGTCCTGAAAAGGATCAGGCTGAACGACTTCTTCTCCTGGCTGGATTTTTGGTAGACATGGACGACGGCGATGGACTGACGGGACTGGAAGAGTTAGATGAAAAATACCTAGCCGCCGCCAAAGCCCTACAGCGTAAGAAGCCAGCTCAGGCACTGGACCAGCTTTTTGCTGCTATCGAGGTGGGTGAATCGATCGACATATCCTATACATCTGAGATTATCGAGTCGATTTTCGCATTATTGGGAGAAGACCATGCGTCCACCCGGCAATACAGGAAACTATCTGATTCAGCTCAGACTGTTTAATTACAGCGTTAACGACCTTCACATTTTCACCAAAATCACCCAAGATCTAGTGATAATTACCACTATAAGGGGAATAGGCATATAGAACTAGTTACAATTTTTTCAAAAATGGTGTATTATATGTACGCGCCAAACACTCCCCTTGACCCGGGGGAGAAAGCCCACCGCCCCCCCAAAGGTGGGCTTTTTCTTTTCCAGTAATTTGAATAGGCCTTGCTCCCCTGAACGAAAATTAGGCAGGCACGTCATAAACTCGTCTATCCAGCTCGGCAATGAAAGGAAGGGTCCGGTATCTATCCAGGTAGTCGAGGCCATAGCCTACAACCCAAACGTCAGGAATCACAAAGCCCAAATAATCAATAGCCACATCCAGGCTCTTGCGATCTTTGCGAACCAGGACACAAGTCTTCAATGAGGCCGGCCGGCGTCCTTTCAACGTCTTTAGAAGATAGGTGAGGGTTTGTCCAGTATCGATGATGTCCTCGACGATCAATACGTGTTTGTCGGTGACCGGCTCTCGTAAGTCCATGACCAGACGCACTTCTCCTGAGGTAGCTCCCTTCTTTCCATAGCTGGATACGGCCATAAAATCCACGGAGTGGGGAATTCGTAGCTCCCGGGCCAAGTCAGCCAGAAAAATAAAGGCTCCCTTCAAAATACCAACAATGTAGAGATTATCTACACCCTCATAATCCGACGATATTTGTCCGGCAATTTCGCTAACCTGATCTCTGATCTGTTGCTCAGAAACCAAGACCTGGGCCAGCTCTGATTGTAGATCTTCCATAAAAAACTTCTCCGCCTTTCAACATAAATAAGATGAATAGCCAACCAGGTGAGTTAGATGGTATGTGATCCGTGATGCGCGAAACATGAAAACTTGCTTTGAGCGGTCACTTTTCACGCCCTACGCTTCACGTTAAAGTGCTTCGCCAATCAAATCTGCCAGCTTTTGGGCAATTTCATCCGGCCGGCCTGTCACGAACCTTCGTCTCCGCCCCCTTATTGGGGCATCGGCCAAACCAGTTACGATAGTCGGGGATCCCGGCAAGCCGATTAGCTGGGGATCTAGATCCAAATCGGCACTTGTCCAAACTGTAATGTTATCTCCTGAAAAAGCCCAGGGTTTTCGGTCATAATCCATGAATCGCGGCTCATTACTGGCTGTTTTCACAGAAACGACGGCCGGTAATGGTACTTCTAATATCTCATACCCCCCTTTCACTTCCCGGCGGCCTCGGGCAAATTGTTGTCTATCGGAAATTTCCAACAGGTTTATCAAGGTTAGTTGGCCAATGTCGAGCCACTCAGCCAAACCAGGAGGTACTTGCCCGGTTGCTCCATCTGACGACTCTTCACCACAGAAAATGAGATCGAATTCGCCGATTTGTTTGATGCCTTGGACCAACGTGTAAGTCGTAGCCAAAGTATCGGCACCAGCAAATTTCCGGTCACTTAATAAATACACCCAATCTGCCCCCATGGCTAGCCCCACTCTCAAATATGGTTCGAAAAATGGTGGTCCCATTGAAAGCACACTCACCCGGCCGCCGTGTTGATCTTTAAGAACCAATGCCATTTCTAAGGCATTCATATCAGGTGGATTGATTTCAGAACGGGCTGTTTCACGATCGAGCAACATCGTTTGGGGATCAACCCTGATCTCTTCGGGCTTGGGGGTGATCTTCATGCAGACAATGCTATGAAGTTCAGGCATGTTGTACCTCCAGCGCCTGGAGGGACGGTGCGCCACCTCTTTTTCTTATCACTTCAGTTAGAGCCGGCACTATCTCCTTTGCATCGCCGACGATGCAGTAATCGGCGTAATCGAAGATCGGAGCTTCTGGGTCGGTATTGATGGCGATCACCAGTTCTGCTTCCTGAATTCCGACGACGAAGTGAAAAGCACCGCTAATTCCACAGGTGATGGCCACTTTTGGTCGGCATATGACGCCTGTTTGGCCGATCTGGCGTTCACGTTCGATGTGCCCTTCATCTACCGGAGGTCTCGTCGCCCCAACCTCCCCATCCAGCAACCTGGCTAACTCTTCCAGCATCTCGAAGTTACCGTCTACTCCTCGGCCTCCGGCAACCAAGACCTGGGCCTGGGTTAAATCCACCCCTCGCCCCTTAAATTGCTCGACGATTTTCGTGCGAATCAACCCTTCTCTTATTCCAACTTGAAAACGGGTTAACTGGCCATTTCGTTTGGGACCGGCCAGACGCACCTGGAAAACGCCAGGACGGACTGTTGCCATTTGCGGCCGGTGTTTTTGCATCTCGATCAAAGCCAGTACGCCACCACCAAATCCAGAGACCTCGCTAACCAGAACGCCCCGCCCCTTATCCAGTCGTAGATCTGTGCAATCGGCATTGAGACCGGTCCGTAAGCGTACTGCCAACCTTCCAGCC
>DOXE01000033.1 GCA_003519205.1 Chloroflexota bacterium | reverse complement strand
TCGAGGGGCTTGAGATGTCCTTCTTTACTCACCGCCCACGTACGATAGATGAGATATTTCCCTGGGAACACATCGACGTTGCCGTCACTCGCCGTTTCTTAACCCAGGATTATCTGATGAGCCAACAGGGTGAGACTCGTATCGATTGCCGTGACCAGTGTTTTGCCTGTGGTATTTTGCCGAAACTGAAGGATCTACGACGAGAAACACCGGCCGAAGCCTGGGAATGTCCACCTGTGACGAGGATCTCAGACCGAATACGTCAGCCAAAGAAAGCTAATCTCCCTCTCCGTGTGAGCTAGATTAGATCCGGGTCACCTTTTGCGGGTTAATCCAGGATTTATTGCAGGGTGAGTGTGCCCCAACCGCTCGGGTCAGTCAGCGTGCGTGTGGCGATGTGTGACTTCATGACCTCTTGAACGGCTGTGCTTGGGCTGTCGTTGTCATTTGCGTTTAGAGCCAGGCCTATGACCAGACCCTCAGCCGGGGTTAAGTTCAGATCACCCCAGGGGACGGCAGCTTCAATCCTGTACCCTGTTGCCGTTTGCTGGGCCTGTAAATTCACGTGATGTCCACCCGGTGCATCCAAGATTTGGCCGCTGGCAGTCCCTTGAAATCGGAAAGCAGATGGCGGCAAGGACGCGAAATCGCCTGGCGAGAAGGTGATTTGAAAGTCATCCGGGCTTAAGCCAGGACCCCAATCCCCTTCTCTGTTCGTGTCAAATTGCACGTCAATGCTATCACCCCGAAAGATTTGATTGCCAGTTTGTGTCTGGACGTGTACATCGTCGGCAACCTCAACGCTGATGTAAAGATTGCTAACATCCCAGGCCAATCGCCACAAGGCCGTCAGATCATCGGTTCCATCCCATCCNNGGCTACCACATCGTTAGCAGTGTTTGCCAGTTCCGTGGGTTCGACAAAGAGCGTGGCGGTGGGCGCCAGATCCTGGGAGGGCCTTGGCGAGATGATGATCGTCGGTGGCGGTGCAACAGCCGCAGTTGGGGTAGCTGGTTCGCCGGAAACAACCGTTTCGGCCGCTACCGGTTCGGTCCCTGGCAATGTGGGAATGATTGGATCCGGCCTCTGGACCAACCCGGGAAAAAATTCTTGGGTCACGAAATATCCACCGGCGAGGCAAAGACAAACCATCACGATTACAACAGCGCCAATAGCAAGCCAAAGGGGCCAGCGCTCGCGACTATCAGGTTGTTCTGGCACCAGATCAGCCCAGGTATCCTCAAATTCGTCCGGTTGTTGGCTCATCAATGTTCCTCCTGTGCTGGGGACGAAAATCCGCGCGGCTAATTCCTAGTATTGGATCAGGGCTCTGATTTTACCCTGTTTCTCTCTATCGCATAACTGACCGCTACGGGACGGATTACCCTGGTGAAGTGGAGTATATGAAAAAGTGACCCATATGGCCCCATCCGTTTTGCTCTTTGACCAGTATTGGTCTAATCTGTAAAGTAGGGCATGTTTTCCCGGCCCTATGATGGAAATATCCAGAAAGCCCGATACTGGCTCATTTTGTTCTTTTCTGCCACATTACTTGGTTTATTTTCTAGGAGCTTATCCGCAGGTTCGGATATGAAATCGGTCGGTGATCTGCGTTTGGCAAATGCGCAGGTTCACCAACCAGGTATGCAAGCTGCCATCGCCTTAGAACCCGTAGCATTCCTGCCTATCATAACCCGATTCACGGATGGGATAGTCCCTTTTGGTCCCGTTCACACCGGGGAGGGTACCTACTATAACGCAACAGGAGCAGGGAACTGCCTTTTTCCCCCATCTCCCGATAACCTGATGGTGGCNNCCAGACGGGACGGTGTTGGTTCGGATCGTCGATCGTTGTCCTGAATGTCCAGAGGGTGACGTCGACTTGAGCCAAGAAGCATTTGCTCTGATCGCCGAACCTCGGCTTGGAAGGGTGCCCATAAGCTGGCAACAAGTCTGCCCTCCTTTGGATGGCCCGATCGTTTATCATTTCAAGGACGGCAGCAATCAATGGTGGACGGCCGTGCAGATTCGAAATCATCGAAATCCAATAGCTCGTATTGAGTACCTGACGGGATCTGGTAACTTTCGAGAAGTGCCCCGAACTGAATACAATTACTTCGTCGAGGCGAGTGGCATGGGCCCGGGGCCATATACTTTCCGGGTGACCGATGTTTTCGGAAACACAATTGTCGATAGCGGGATTCCCCATATTGAAAACGGGAGTATTAACGGTAGCGCTCAATTCCCGCCCCCACCCTGATCAATAAGAATCTGCTGTAGTTATTCCTCTCGATATCTTCGACGGTGCGCTCCTCTCTAATGTTGCCTGTATTCAGCGTCGACTCCGGCTCAAACAGCAGAACATGAGCCTCTTCATCAGCCACCGGTTTGTGTTCCCCGCCTCGAGGCACAATGAGGAATTCGCCTTCCTTTAGAATAACATCTTGGTCACGAAATTTTTGGGTTTGCCGGCCTTTGATAACTAAAAACAGTTCGTCTTCGACTACATGTTGGTGCCTCATACGCCTTGAGCCATTGTGAAACAGATCTTTCGCGCTTCCCCATGTCTTCCCCCATGTCTTGGCCTAGTGTCACCGGTGGTTACCATGATACAATTGCAAACTCCTCAGCGATTAAACCTGTTTGTCCTGTGGAAGTTCTTAGTGGGATATGATTGACGGTACGCGGCTAAGTTCTGCTGTGTGTATATTCGAGTGTGTGAAATTGTAACAGGACTTATCCTCCGGATCATTCTGTGAAACGTTGGCAATTGGCAATTGGAATAATCATTAGTGCTTTCTTTCTATGGTTGGCATTGCGCGGACTGCAACTTGATGCTGTCTGGAAGGCGCTGCAGCTCGGGAATTACTGGTGGTTGGTACCCAGTGTCGGCGTTTATTTCCTGGCTGTTTGGGCCCGCACCTGGCGTTGGCACTATATGTTACGACCATTGAAGGTGATCTCCTTAGGTCGTCTATTCCCGGTGGTGGTTATCGGTTATATGGGCAATAACGTCTATCCTTTTCGGGCTGGCGAGGTCTTACGCTCCTATGTTTTACGCCGTCGTGAAGGCGTCGCCATGAGCGCTAGCCTGGCAACCGTAATCGTAGAACGTGTCTTTGATGGGTTGGTGATGCTTATGTTTGTCTTTGCGGCCTTGCCACTGGCTCCGTTACCCAGTGATAATCTTCGCCGGATTGTGATTATGGCTAGTATCGTCTTCTTCGGTGCCTTGCTTCTTTTCTTTGCCTTAGCCGCCATGCCGGAACGCGCCCTACGATTCACTGAAATCGTCGTTAATGCCTTCTTACCTTATCGCCTGCGCCAGCCGTTATTGAATATGGCTCATCAATTCTTAGAGGGTTTAGAGTCGCTGCGTAGCTTCCGCGACGTGTTGATGATCTTTGCCACATCGGTGGTCATTTGGTTACTCGAAACGGTTAAATACTGGTTTGTTATGCAAGCTTTCCCTTTTGAAGTTGGTTTCTTCGCTTTGATGCTCATGAACGGTGTTGTTAATCTGGCTACGACGTTACCATCGGCTCCTGGTTATGTGGGCACATTCGACGCGCCAGGCATTGCCGTGCTGCAACTTTATGGGGTTAGAGGTGCCGTTGCCACAGCTTATACGCTCGTGTTACATGCTGCTTTGTGGTTACCTATCACGCTGCTGGGAATTTACTACATGATCCGGGAAGGGATGGGTTGGTCGGACTTCGGCCGGGCGACGGAGATGAGGCAAGGGGAAGCAGTTTCATGAGGGTTGCAGTCGTTGGTGCGGGAGTCGCCGGATTGTCGGCTGCCTATGATCTGTTAAATGCCGGTCATCAGGTCACCGTTTTCGAGGCCAGCAGCTATACTGGCGGATTGGCAGCCGGCTTTCAGGACGAGATTTGGGATTGGCCACTTGAGCGTTATTACCATCACCTGTTCCGTTCTGACCAGGAAATCATCGGTCTGGTTCAGGAGTTGGGGATGGCTGATAAGCTTTTTTGGCCTCGACCTATCACCTCTTTATTTTACCAGGATCAAATCGTGCCTTTTGATTCGCCGAAAGCCTGGATATCATTTCCCGGATTCAACCTGATCGACGTAGCCCGCTTTGGTATGGTTAGTGCTTATTTGCGTTTTTCCAAACCATGGCGTAGCTTGGAACGAGAAACGGCCGATAATTGGTTACGTCGTTGGTATGGGGACAAAATTTACGAGATGATTTGGCGGCCATTGCTAATCGGCAAGTTTGGTCCTTACTACAAAGACGCTAACATGGCTTGGATGTGGGCTCGCCTAAAGGTTCGCAGCCCCCGATTGGGCTATTTCCAGGGAGGATTTCAATATTTCGTGGACACCCTCACTATGGCAGTTAAGGAGCGTGGTGGGCGAATCCTGCTCAATTGTCCCATCCATTCCATTGACTCTTTGGAAAACGGCCAGATTTCATTAGGGGTAAAGGATGGAGACAGGACCGATTATGATAGTTGCCTGGTGACGACATCACCCGGCTTGTTTGGAAAGATGGCTCCAACACTCCCCGACGCTTATCTCAACCATTTAGTAAGTTTAAAAAGTATGGGCGCCGTGATTTTGGTCCTTGCTCTTAAGCATCAACTGTTAAATGCAACTTACTGGCTCAATTTACCGGCCGACTCGCCTGACAAAGCAGTGAACGACATCCCATTTCTAGCCCTGGTTGAGCATACGAATTATATCGATAAACGATATTATGGTGGCGATCATGTGATTTATTGTGGTGATTATGTAGTCCCTGACCACGTTTACTTAAATATGAGCCAGCAGGAGTTAGAAGACATTTTTATTGGCGTTTTGCCCAGATTCAATCAGGAATTCCAGCCAGGTTGGGTGCGAAAGAGTTGGCTTTTTCGTACCCGATATGCCCAACCTGTGCCAGAAGTGAATCATTCAGTCAACATCCCCCCGATTCATACACCACTCTCAAATCTCTTCTTTGCCAGTATGAGCCAGGTTTATCCGTGGGATCGTGGGACTAACTATGCGGTGGAAATAGGAAGGAAGTCAGCCAGGGAGATATCTAATTCGTTTGCCTAGCCAGGTAAAACGGCTATATGATTATGGTTCTTACTGGAATTGCATGATACAAATTTAATAATCGAAATAATTTACGAGGAGTTTTTCAATGAAGATCATCGTTGTTGGAACAGGTTTTGTCGGTTTAACTCATGCGGCCGTCTGTTCTGAATATGGGCATGAGGTATACGCCTATGACATTTCCGAAGAACGGATATCCGCNNCTTCATTACTATATGAACGCCGCCCATCATTTAGGTCAATTATTGGCCAAGAGGGATACTAACCATCGAGTTGTATTAGTCAACAAAAGCACGGTTCCTATCGGCTCGGCCAGGCTATTACAGCAAATACTTGACGAACATGGTGTGAGAAATTTCGGTGTAGCATCCAATCCCGAGTTCCTTCCCCAGGGTAATGCCGTCGAGGCCTCGCGCAAACCAGACCGTGTGATCGTTGGTGCCGACACGGCCGAGGATTTCGAGCTCTTGCGCCGGGTTTATTCCCAGTTTGTCAATCACGTACGCATTCGATACATTGAAACGACGCCTGAAACTGCCGAAGCTATCAAATACATGGCCAATGCTTTGTTGCTAACCTACATCTCATTCTGGAATGGTGTCGGCGGTCGGTTGGCCGAGACTTTTGAGAACACGCTCATGGAGGATCTAAAGCTTGGGGTTACCTCTGATTCCCGCATCAGTACCTGGGGCTCTTACGTAAGCAACGGGGCTGGGGGGAGTTGCTTCGGCAAGGATATCCAATCTCTCATTTACCAGCTCAACCGGAGCGGCCGGTCGACGGATCTCTTACAGGCCGTCTACAACATCAACGAATACCAAAAAACCTATCTCATCGATCGCGCCGTTCATGAAGGCGGTTTTAATTTCAATAACAAGTCAATTGCCTTGTTAGGCCTTGCTTTTAAGAAGCGAACCAACGATATGCGTGATTCCTCATCCTTGAAGGTCGTGGAATCGCTCTTGGCTCGAGGTGTTGCATCGATTCGTGCCTATGATCCCTTGGCAACAGAAGAAGCAGCTAAGTGGTTCGATCCAGAGCACAACCATCTATTTGAACGCATCTCATACCATGATACGGTTTTTGAGGCGATACAGGGTACTGATGCCCTCTTCATCTCAACAGATTGGGAAGAATTCCGTGGTCTTTCAAGCACCATCCGCAAAGGAACAAGACCCCCCTATCTCATCATCGACGGCCGGAGAATGATCCCCGATCATGATATGCTTGTGGATCTTGGATACCAATATCTTTCCGTTGGCGGCGCTTTACTTTCCTCGGATAAGCAACCCGAACGGTATGGTGAGGGTATCGTAGTCCCAGAACCCGACGAGGAATTAGTAGAAGAAAGCGGCTAGCAATGGGCCTGGCACCCATCTACCTCAAAATCCCATAGACCAAAAATGCCGGTAGTCACGGCCGGAGTAATAAATGTCGCAGATTGTTGCAAAGACGCAGTTGAACAATGGACTAACAGTTGTGCTAAGGGAGATGCACCATGCGCCGGTGGTCAGCTTCTGGATCTGGTACAGGGTAGGTAGCCGCAATGAAAAACCCGGTATCACCGGGGCTTCACATTGGGTTGAACATATGATGTTTAAGGGCTCTCCCAATTTTCCGTCCGGTTCGCTGGACCGGCTCGTCTCTCGAGAAGGAGGTCGCTGGAATGCATTTACCACTAGCGACTTTACCGCCTATTACGAGACCATGCCGGCCGATCGGATAGAACTTGCGCTACGATTGGAAGCGGACCGGATGGTCGGTGCCTCGTTGTCTGAGGAAGACGTCGAATCTGAGCGGACTGTGATTATCTCAGAGCGACATATGTACGAGAATCAGCCCTCTTTTTTACTTCAAGAAGAGCTGGTTGCCGCTGCTTTTCGTGTACATCCCTACCACCATGAGACAATTGGTGATGAGGCTGATCTGATGACGATGACGCACGATGATTTATTCGGGCATTATCGTAGATATTATACCCCTGTAAATGCAGTGGTGGTGGTTGCCGGTGACTTTGCAAAGGGGGAGATGCTCGACCAGATAACAAAAGAATTTGGTAAAATACCATCTGGAAGAGTGGTTGATGAGAAGGTGCGACCAGAGCCAATCCAACGGGGCGAGCGCAAGGTCACCGTTCATGGCCCAGGAGACACGTCTTATTTGAATTATGCCTACAAGGTGCCCGAAGCTACCCATCTAGACTTCTATCCGTTGATTTTGCTTAATGCGGCCTTTACGGGGGGTAGCAGTTTGGGTTTTTTTGGAAGCGGAACCACCAATAAAAGTTCTCGTCTTTATAAAGCCCTGGTGGCAACTGATTTGGCGGCTGCTGTCTCAGGTCACATATCTCCAACAATCGATCCATATCTCTATAGCTTTTCTGCTGTGGCCCGGCCCAACCGCTCGTTGTCGGAGATTGAGACCACCTTGGAAAAGGAGCTTGCGCGACTAGTCGACGAGCCAATTACCCAGCCTGAATTGGACAAGGCACTTAAACGAGCCAAGGCCCAATTTGTCATGGCTGGCGAGAGCGTCACTGGCCAGGCACAAATGATGGGTTTGGCCGAGTGTGTGGCCGGCGACTATCGTTGGTATGAGAATACCCTTGACGCTTTGAATACCGTTACTCTTGAAGATATTGATAGGGTACGCGAACGATATCTCCGGCAAGAGAATCGAGTAGTTGGTCAATATAAGCCTGAAGGAAATGATAGAGGCTTGCTATCACAGGCGAAGGAGAGTTCATGAAACAATCCTTAACATTCTTGATCCTTATCATCCTAATTTTACTGTTTGTGGCTTGCCAGAGTCTTGCCGGTGATTTACCAATAGCGACTCCTGATACTGAACCGACGACGTCGANNGAATCAATGCATGAGGGAACGGCCAACGCCGACGTCGAATTCGTTAAAGCCGTCCAAAGATCTGATGGGTCCTGGACATTCCATGTGACGGTGCGACACCCGGATACTGGATGGGAGGACTATGCTGACGGATGGGATGTTGTGGCTCCAGATGGGACCGTGCTGAAGGCTAACGAATCGGACCCTTTCACCCGGTTACTATTACATCCACACGAAAACGAGCAACCGTTCACCCGTAGCCAAAGTGGGATCATCATTCCTGAAGGTGTTTCCCAGGTTTCGGTCCGCGCCCATGACCTGGTGGATGGTTTTGGTGGCCGAGAAGTAATGGTAGATTTAACAATTCAATCAGGACCAGATTTCGAAGTGGAATGGCCACCAGAATAACTAAAGTGCAAATTCCTATTTTTTGCCCAGAAAATGACATCGCAAGCCGACCTGATCGCTGATCTAAAGACTCTAGGCGAGATCACACAGACACTTAATCAAGCCGTCGACGTCTACAGTACCCTCAACGAGTCTTTAGCCACCTTGGTTGAATTGATGGCTCTGGATACCGGTTGGATCTTTTTAAAAGAGGAGATCGCCGTCGATCCCTGGTGGGGTACAGGGTATGTTTTGGCTGCCCATTACAACTTGCCCCCTGCGATGAACCTGGAAAATCCTGATGCATGGAAGGGTGGTTGCGACTGTCAGGGCTTTTGTAACCGAGGTAAATTGACCGAGGCATACAATGAAGTCAATTGCAGTAGATTAGGGGACCTGGAGGGAGAAAGGCGAGGTTTATTGGTCCACGCTTCTGCCCCACTGCGTTCTGGTCCACGCGTTTCAGGAATTCTCAATGTGGCAGCCCCAGCATGGGACGACTTTAGCCCACGAGCGCTGGCCTTGTTACAGAATGCTGGAACGCAAATAGGGATTACCCTCGAGCGAGCGTATCTTTTTGATCTGTTGAAAGAACGAAGGACTCATGAACAGGCAGCCTTGTTGGATCTTTCTAACCAGTTGTTAAGCCGGACAGATCTAAATGATCTGATGGATTATTTAGTCGGCCAGATACGAAGCCTGCTTCGAGTAGACGCCGTGGCACTCCTGTTGCCCGGCAAGTATCTAAATCAACTGGATTTC
>DOXE01000136.1 GCA_003519205.1 Chloroflexota bacterium | reverse complement strand
CTCATAACCCGGAGGTCATAGGTTCGAATTCTATCCCCGCTATACCTAGAAGACCTTAGTTCGTCAGGCTAAGGTCTTTTTTGTTACCTTGCGTTCGGCGGTTCAGACAAACGAAGGACAAACGATGAACCGGAGGATGAAATCGTTCTTTAGTTGGGCAAATGGGCGCAGATTTGTGGTAACTGACCTAATGTCAGCCGTTCCTCGGCCGAGATTCCAGGAAAAACAGGTCGAGCCATTCACTAGCGAAGAAATTGAGCCCATTTTGCAGGCTTNNGATATTCAGCCGTTGCTAAAACCAACGGCCGCCGCCCGTTTAGGATGCAGCGGCCGACGTATAGGTATGATGAGGTCAACGTCAGGCATGGTAAGGAGGGCGGAGCCAAGGGCGACAAAGGAAGAATGGTCAACATGGGCAAGAGCACGCGGCGAACGCTCTGGCGTTACCTGACAGACTGGGACTTTGGACGCCTGCACCACTCCATGATCTGAAAAAATCATCCCTCCAGCCCACTTGTGACAAATGTCACATATTAAACTATGACACTCTTCGCTGTCGCTGGCCGACTCCCTCCTCTATACTATATTCATATATTCGCTTTTCCGAATAAATGAAGGTAGGTCTATGGCACAACCTCAAATCGAAGAATTGAACTTGCTCCACGCTCACGTCTGCCAGGCGCTGGGCGTTCCCACGCGTCTGCAGATCCTCTACGCCTTGCATGATCAGCCCACTCGCGTCAACGCCCTGGCCGAAATGCTCAAGACGCCCCAGTCCAGCATCTCCCGGCACCTGGCCGTCTTGCGCCAGCGGTCACTAGTGCTGGCCGAGCGCAACGGCACAGAGGTCACTTATCGCCTGGCCGATGATCGCATCATCGAAGTCCTGGATCTCATGCGGTTGGTGCTTCGGGATGCCCTGGAGCGACAATCCAACATACTCAACTAAAACACAATAAAAACGGATAATAAGGATGAAGGACTTTAAATACATCTGGGTCATTGGCCTGGTCGTCACCCTCCTCATCGTGATAGTGCCCATCTTACTCTTTGTCTCCAGAGAGGTTGAAGCGGAAGAAGATCCCTGGCAGTTTTTGCCCGAGCGTGTGCCCCACGTGGACCACACAGACCTGATGACAGGACCCTACGAATCGGGTCCCGACGTCACCCGTGCTTGTCTTGAATGCCATGAAAACGCTGCCCACGAAGTGACGCAAACCGTCCACTGGACCTGGGAAAGCGAACCGGTCATGCTGGAAGGGCGGGACCAACCCATCACCATCGGTAAAAAGAACAGCATCAACAACTTCTGCATCGGCATCCAAGGCAACTGGACCGGCTGCACTCGCTGCCACGCCGGTTACGGTTGGGAAGATGCCGATTTTGATTTTTCCAATGAAGAAAATGTGGATTGCCTGGTCTGCCACGAACAGACAGGCACCTACACTAAGAGCAACTCCGGTTTACCATCAGAGGATGTGGACCTGGCGGTCGTGGCCCAGAGCGTGGGTATGCCCACCCGTACCAATTGTGGCAGCTGTCACTTCAACGGTGGCGGAGGTAATGCCGTGAAACATGGCGATCTGGACGGTAGCTTATTTTTTCCTTCGGAGAACATCGACGTCCACATGGGCCGCCATGATTTTCAATGTGTGGATTGCCATCTCACAGAGAATCATGAAGTCGAGGGCCATCTCATCTCGGTGAGTGCCGATGATCACAGCGACTTGGCCTGCACCAGCTGCCACGATGAATCGCTGCACGAAGACGAACGCATCACGGCCCACCTGGATGCCATTGCCTGCCAGACCTGCCACGTTCCTGAAGGCGCCGTCCGGCAAGCGACCAAGATGGATTGGGATTGGTCCACGGCCGGGCAAGACCTGCCAGAAGATCCCCATGAATATCTGAAAATTAAGGGCAGCTTTGTCTACGAGCAGAACTTCATGCCCGATTATGCCTGGTTCAATGGCGAGGCTGATCGTTACATCCTGGGCGACAAGATCGACCCAACGGTGTCGACGGTGCTCAACCAACCCCGCGGCGATATCCACGACCCCGAGGCCAAGATCTGGCCTTTCAAGGTCCATACGGCTAGCCAGCCCTACGACCCCAACTATAACCACCTACTGCAGCCCAAGACGGTGGGCGAAGGGGGCTATTGGACTGAGTTCGACTGGGATATGGCGGCTCGTTTAGGGGCCGAGGCGGCCGGCATCGAGTACAGCGGCGAAGTGGGCTTCGCGCCTACGGAAATGTATTGGGTCCTCTCCCACATGGTGGTGCCCAAAGAAGAAGCGTTGCAATGCCATGACTGCCACAGCGAGGATGGCCGGATGGATTGGGAAGCCCTGGGCTACTACGGTGATCCGATCCGTTGGGGCGGCCGAAGCCAGACCATAGGTTTGAACAAATAAAGAAGCGAACAACTAACTATGCGCTACTCATCGATGTTTCGTTTAAGAAAATTATCTCGCCTCCAGCGATTCCTGGCGGCCGGTTTGATATTGGCCTTGCTGTCGGTCGGGGCACTTGGCACGGTGGCCGCTCAAAGTTCACCACTCCACCCTACCTTCCCTTTTCTTGATGCCGATGGGCAGAGTGTGCTGGAATCAGGCCAACCCGTGTCGACCATGGAAACCTGCGGCGCCTGTCACGACACAGCTTTTATTTCCGAACACAGCTTCCACACTGACGTGGGGCTTAGCGAAATGATGCCACCTGGCCAAACGAGTAGCGGCCGGCCTTGGGACACCAGCCCGGGGCTATTCGGCCGCTGGAATCCTTTGACCTACCGCTTTTTATCGCCGGAAGGGGATGAGCGGATCGACATGACCACCGCCGAATGGGTTAGCACCTTTGGCGTGCGGCATGCCGGGGGCGGCCCGGCCGAAATCGGCCAAAACGGCCAACCGTTGACCGATTTACCCGTCTACAAGGGCGATCCCGAAACGCACATCGTCGATCCCGGCACCGGCGAGTTGATTCCCTGGGACTGGGAAGAGTCGGGCACGGTGGAGATGAACTGCTTCCTGTGCCACACGCAGGAACCGAACAACGACGCTCGGATAGTGGCCTTGCACGATGGCCAATTCCGTTGGGCTAACACGGCCACCTTGTTGGGCACGGGCATCGTCGATCAAGTAGGCGACCAATGGACATGGAACGAGACTGCCTTTGATGATGAGGGGAGCTTATTGGAGAACGCCATCACGATCCAGGGGCCAACCAGCAGTAATTGCGCCCAATGCCACGGCCTGGTCCATGTGGAATCAGAAACGCCCCTGGCCCTCAGCGGTTGTACGCCGGAGCAATGGAGCACCATCACCACGGGCCAGATCGTCTCGCCCCAGCGCATTTCTGACTCGGGCATGAACATTT
>DOXE01000017.1 GCA_003519205.1 Chloroflexota bacterium | reverse complement strand
AGGTTCTTTACCTGAGTAGTTACCCAAGAATTTTTAAAAGGTTTGCGCGGTTGGTGGTAATGGCTTAGGATTCTTTTAGATTGGTGAGATCGTAGATTATCGTGAAACAATTCGTCCGAGAAAAGATCCCCTTCTTCTGTTTTGAGGGAATTTCTAATGGCAGTAGAGTTCAGCATGCTGTTTTCAGCCGGCAGGGTGGGACAAGTCAAGCGCCATACGACACACTTAACTTAAGTCTCTCTGTCCCTGATGACAAGGAAAACGTGTTTGCTAACCGAACCTTAGCCTATGCTACCCACGGCCGTTCGAACGATACGCTCGTCCACGCTCATCTAGTCCATGGTGCCGAAGTTGCCGTCGTTTCCCATTGGAATTATGGACAATATGTAGGTCCGGTCGACGGGCTCGTTACAAACGAACCAGGTTGCGGCTTGACCATGAATTATGCCGATTGCGCCCCGATATTGCTCTATGATCCAGTTAATCAAGCCATTGGTCTTGGGCATGCGGGCTGGCAAGGGGTTGTCAAGGATCTACCCGGGGCGATGGTGCGGGCGATGCAGCGTGAATACGGAACCGATCCAGCCAAATTATTGGCCGGCGTGGGGCCTTGTATTGGCCCTTGTTGTTATGAAGTTGGCGAACCGGTGATCTCGGCTGTTATCAGTTCCTTCGAGGAGCCTGAATCTTTGTTGCTGTCACCCAGAAGGCCAGACCAATCTTTAGATCGGCGTTACTTTGACTTGCTAGAGGCCAGCCGGCGTCGGTTGGCGGCCGGGGGTGTCTGCCACATTGAGACGTCTGACCTTTGCACGTCCTGTCGGACCGATTTGTTTTTTTCGCATCGGGCGGAACGAGGCCGCACCGGTCGTTTTGGAGCCTTGATAACCCTGTAAGGCACAATCATACATTGGCGCGTGTGTTGCTATAGTCCAGACATTTCTGGAACAGTGCCTCCACGGCCGCCCGGTCTTGGGTAAAGCGGTCCAGGATCTCCTGCCGATGCTCGAAGTATTTTCCGGTCACCTTCTGGCCGATCTCTTCAGTCGCCAACCAGACCGGCGTATCGGCTCCCTCGTCTGGTGACTCGTGACCGCCGAAACCCAAATTATTACTCAGCCTGGAATTAACGTCACCCGGGTGGCAAGCATTCACCGAAATTCCGTGGGATTTGAGCCGTTCGGCAAAGGCGGCGGTCAACATGCGATCGGCCTGTTTCGATTGGCGATAAGCCCGGTTGTTATTGTAACGCCGTCGCCTGAACTCCAAGTCGTTCAAGTCGAGATCCCCGGCCCAGTAACTGGCCACGAAAACAACACGGGCGGGGGCTGATTTGGCCAGAACATCTTGGAAAGCTTTGGTCATCCAGAAATATCCCAGCACATTGGTCGCAAATTGAAGCTCGATGCCTTCAGGCGTCTCCCGGCGGGTGCGTGGCGTCACCCCGGCGTTGTTGATCAAAACATGCAGCGGACCTTGCCACCAATCGGCCAAAGCCTGGATGTCGGCCTGGCGTGAAAGATCGGCTAGCTCGTGACGTACCCGTTCGTTGCCCGTTGTCCGGATGATTTCCGAGACAGTTTGGCGCGTTCGAGACTCATTTCGGCCGACCAATACCACCTCATGATCTTCTACGCTCGCCAGTTGGCGAGCGATGGCTTCCCCAATAGCGCCTGTTGAGCCGGTGACTAAAAATACTCTTGAAGTACCGTTATCACTTTGTTTATTCGACATGTCGGGGTCGGCCGTAACTCAGGATATCAGACTCTGGATGGGAAGGTTAAAGTAGTCATGCACCACAATTACACGAGCTACAACCACAGCCATTTGATGGCAANNGCTATCGCAATGAGGACATCCGGCAACTTCACCGGCATGATCGTAGGATCGTTTCAAGCTGAATGTTGTTCGGCAATCTTGACAAAAAAACTCGTATATAGGCATGACAATCTCCGAATCCATTGTCACCGACTGTTAGATCGGCGTTGTTGTTTACGGCAAACTTGTATCTAGGAGAGGATTGATCGTCGTAATGCATCTTTTAGATAGTGAACAAGTTGCCAGAACCTACTTTACCAGATGATTTTGGCGTGAACAAACGTGATGAATAGAGGCTTAACGGTTGTTTTTAATAGCCTCTGATCGGCGGTATAATCTGCCCCAACACGAGCACGGTAGGATGGATTCAAGAAAATGAACACGATATCTTCTGGAGCGCTGTCGTTCGATAGGGACCAGGAAGAAGAACGTAAAGAGGTTGACAAGCTGATGGAAAAAACAACCACCCCTGNNGACGAAGTGGAAAGTGGTTGCTACGACAGCCGGTTTAGCTCCGGCTGAAATCATCGCCCAGCGCTTGCAGGCTGAGGGAATACCCGCCCGCGCCTGGCAAGAAGGAGCCGGACAGGCTTTTGGCTTAACCGTTGGATTGCTCGGTAATGGATACGTCGTCGTCCCTGAACCCTATGTAGAAGAGGCAGAGGAACTCCTCGCCAGTTCAATTGATGAAGATAATGCAGACGAAGAAGCCGATTACGGTATGATCGATGAGGAATCTGGCGTGTAATTATAGCCAGGAAAATATGATATTATCGTGTTTGGATAAGCATCGCTTATTTTTTGTGACATTTGTCATTAAATAGCTGAGTTTTGTCACTTTTGAGGTTATCAAGCGACTTATAAAATTAGAGCATCATTGGTGAAACTGAGCATCCTTGCACGGTTGAGCGGCCAAAATTCCGAGTTTGATGCTCGGTATGAACGGTAAAAAGGAGAATAGGTATGGCACAAGCGACCTGGACAAAGGAGGAGGATGCGGCTGTCGAGAAGCCGAAAAGTAACCGGATCAAGTTCATCATCGGCGGATTATTGATGGCAGCGGCAATCATTTTCCTCGTCTTTAACGCCATGCGTGGAAGCACCCAGCTCTATGTCACAGTTGACGAATATTTTACCCAACAGGACAAATTAGCCGGCCGGGACCTGCGAGTATCCGGTTGGGTCATTGGCGACACAATTCAATATACTCAAATTGATGACACCACCTCTCGCTTGGAATTTGAAATCGTCGACGATCTCGCTAACCCGGGCCAGCGGCTGCGTATCGTGGCCATGAATGAGCCTATGCCAGATCTGCTCCAGCACGAAGCCCAGGCTCTGGTAGAGGGTAGTGCTGAAGGATCCATCTTCAATGCCAATCCGGGCGGCTTATTCCTAAAGTGCCCGACACGCTACGAGGAAGTTGAGCCTGGTGTGAGTGGCTAGATAATAGAGAGCAGAGATCGGGTATCGCCCTACATTAGTCCTTAACTTTAACCCTCAAATCCTTATCCCCTATCTCTATTCTCCTAACTCAGGAATCCAACGGAGAAAACTTTATGTTAGCTGACTTGGGATATGCTGCCACTGCCATTGCTTTCCTGGCTGCCATATACGCGGCTGTAGCTGCCTACTACGGCGTGCGGAAAAAAGAAGGTCGCTGGATAGCGAGTGCCCGCAACGCCTTGCTGATCACTTTCCCCCTGGTTGCCCTGGCCTGTATCCTGCTCGTCTTATCCATCCTTCGTGACGATTATTCGATCGAGTATGTGTGGCGCGTATCCAGTAGGGAGATGCCCACTTACTTGAAGGTAACAGCTCTTTGGGGAGGGCAAGCAGGATCGATATTATTCTTCAATCTTCTTCTAACTGGTTTTACGGCCGCGGCCATGGCTATCAACTGGGACAATCAGCGAGCTATCATGCCGTATGCCATCTTAGTTGCCAGCTTCACCTTAATATTCTTTTTGGGCATTACGATATTAATAGAAAATCCCTTTGTTCGAGTTGGAGCGGCTACAGCTGAAGGTGTTGGCTTAGGGCTTTTGCTAAGCTGGCCCACCACTTATGTAAAGAACTTGTTCTTCAGGCCTGAGATGCTCCCAGCTGATGGAAACGGCCTGAATCCGCTCTTACGCCATCCGGGGATGATCATCCATCCACCGATGCTCTACCTGGGCTATACGGGTTTCACCATTCCCTTCGTCTTTGCTATGGCGGCGCTAATTGCTGGCAAGTTCGATGAAGGCTGGATCCGCACCACACGGCGTTGGACGCTGACGGCCTGGCTATTCTTAGGCTTAGGACTTATCCTGGGAGGTCGATGGGCCTACGACGTGCTCGGCTGGGGTGGATACTGGGCCTGGGATGCCGTGGAAAATTCGTCCCTCCTACCCTGGTTGACCGGCACCGCCTTTTTGCACTCGGTCATGATCCAGGAAAAGCGGCAAATGTTCAAAGGCTGGAATGTGGGGCTGATCATTTTTACATATATCCTGGTTATTCTGGGTACATTAAACGTTCGGAGCGGCTTGGTGTCCTCTGTACACTCTTTTGCCCAGTCAAATATTGGTTGGTTCTTCCTAGGCTTCTTAGGCTTCATGATTCTCTTTTCGCTCTACTGGATCGTCGTGCGTTACGACCAGTTACGATCGAAGAATCAGATTGATTCTTTCCTCTCAAGAGAAGCAGCTTTCATGTTAAACAATGTGCTCTTTCTTTTGATCGCTGCGGTAACCCTCTTTTTCACCTATCTTCCGGTCATGAGTGAGTTGGTTACCGGTCAGCGGATGACGGTGGGCGCATCTTTCTTCGAGAAATTCAACGGCCCCCTATTTGCCGCCTTGCTTGTTTTGATGGGCATCGCTCCGTTGACGATGTGGTACCGGACAAGCATTCGCTGGCTACGCCGGATGACCTTTGGACCACTTGTAGCGGCAACCCTGGCTGTTGTCATACTGTTCATTTTAGACGTGAGAAACTGGCTGGCTTTATTGGGATTCTGGATCGTTACCTTTTCCCTCATCCTGACCCTTTTCGAGTTTATTCGTCCCGGATATAAGAGAGTTAGTAACAAGGGTGAATCCCCTTTCAAGGCTGTATCTGGATTTATCACCCAAAATAGAAGGCGATATGGTGGTTACATCATTCATCTAGGTGTGTTGGTGATGGCTTTTGGCATCATCAGTACAGAATTGTACCAACAGGAAACTCAAATCCGCCTCACTAGAGGGAATTCGGTGCCTTTGGGTGAATTCAGCATGGTCTTTAACGGCGTTGAGCGTTATCCGGGGCCGGATGATTTGGAAATTACCGAAGCCTCGGTTGACGTATTTAAAGATGGTGAATTTGTGAGAACGCTCAATCCAAGGACTGAGTTGTATACCCGTACTCAACAACCCATGACGATTCCCGGCGTTCGTTCGACCTTCACCGAGGATTTCTACGTCATCATGATTAACTGGGAGGGGACGTCGGCCGATGCAGCGACGTTCCGAATCTATGTGAACCCGTTGATCAATTGGGTTTGGGCTGGTGC
>DOXE01000416.1 GCA_003519205.1 Chloroflexota bacterium | reverse complement strand
CGGCGGAAAAGGTGTATGAAAGCGAACAAGATAAATGGCACCAAGAAGATGAGACCGGGTATCGCTACCAAAGTCTGTATCGCCAACCAACTACCTTGAATGCGGGAAAAAATGATATTGGACCAGCCCCAATCCAGGAAGCTTTGCAGGTCAATCACCCGGCCGTAAGCAAATAGATCGTCATAGGTTGTGAGAAATATGCTCTGCATGCCTGCCGTAGACAACGGCCTTCCGAGTACGATCCAATTTCGGATAAACCACCAACCCATTACCAAGAAATAGCCGGAGATCAGCAGGGCCAAATGAGAAAAAAGCTTATAGGATAGTACAACTGAGGTCTCGGAAAGAGACATGTGTTCGGGTTGATCTCGCCGCCTCTTCCACAACCCCCAAGCCTCAATAAGCCAGATAAGGCAGGCGACGAGTAATAAGAGGGAGCCATCTGCCCGGGTAAGATGGGCAAATCCGGCCGTAACGCCGGCCACCAACCACCAGTGCTTTCTTTTTGTTTTTGGCTTGATACCCTCATTCGGTTGAATCACTTCCCGGGTTGAACTATTGGACGTGGCCAAACCCAAAGCCAAGAGACACGATCCTCCTGCCCAGGCAAAGGGCGCAAAAGTTGATGGTTGGCCCAGAAAGGCGGCGTAATACCCGGCTACGGTAGTGAATATGGCCGCCACCCAGGCTTGCCACCGCTGACCCACAAGTCGCCAACTGATGGTGTAGGCTAACAAAGGCAACAAACCAGCGAGCAACCAAAATGCCAATTGTCCACCTGTAAAATCGTCTCTCAGACTATAACCTGCGGCAGCTAAGAGGGATGGCAAGGGCATCCAATAGGTATGGCTAGGGGTTGGAATTCCGACCGGATCGTCCAGGAATTGCCAGATGACCAATTCGCTGAAACCATATCCATCGGCCAATCGTTGTCCATTCGTGGCATAGTAGAAGGCATCCATGTAACTGGGCTGCTCTAATTGCCATACCCAAAAAGTCTGAACTAACAAACCGATGAAGGCGACTAACATCCAGTCGATCTTAAAGGTTTGGACCTTTGTACTTTGATGATTTGTATCAGCCAAAAGACGATCGGGTTGAGTTTCAGCCACCATCGCAAGCACAAGTACTGCTACTGAGCATTCCGGCTCTTCAAGCCACAATGGATTGAAAAGCCGTGCCACTATTAAAAAACTAATTTACAGAACGCCTGTCATAGATGTACCTTGAAATCTTTATTTCGTCGCTAGCCTGTTTTTCCTAAGAATAGGGTTAATCACCAGCACGGGTAAAGACAACAGCAACATCATCGGTGTAAGTTTCGAGCCATTGACCACTGGTCAACAACAAGTTACTCAAGGGGCTAGACTGTTCTATGATAATGTAATCCACCTCGTATTCGTCAAGAGGTTGGCGCCACCGGCTGGTCAAGTCAAAGGTTCGACGGTAATAATGCAAAAACTCATCGCCATAAACATCAGCCCGGCCATCGACAAATACTGGAATATCTCGCCATATCAGGTAACCACCCCAATTATAGGTGTTGAAACCCCTTTGCTCAGCTAAGTCCGAATTTTTAAGGTAATCTACAGCTGCAACAGGGTAGTGATCAGCAATCTCATCTGAATTGCCCTGCACTTTACTGACGATCCAGATTACTGCGACAAGTGCTATAACGATCAGCAAAACCCAGTTGAGAGCTATCATTCCGCGGTTACTTTTACCTTCTGATCGCCCGCTTAGGAAGGCATAGAAACGTGTCCCATCCAAAGCCAAATATAAGTAACGGGTGATGACAGGGGTTGCCACGATGGAAAAGATCGGGATATGCCGGGCAGACAACAAGCCGGCTGCACCGGTGCCGGTATACAGCAACACATCAGTCAATGCCGGCTTCCGGCGGCTAGCCAATAAACTGATCATGCCCAAGAGCAACATGGCAGCAAATAGCCAGAAGAAGCTCATGTGAAAATCTGGTGACTGCCATTCCTGAATGTATTGTTGCATGGCATGACTACCTAAAGTAAAGAACGGATAGATCCAAAGTTCTGGCCCATTTGGATTAAGAACGGCCGCCAAAAACGACAGCAACGTCATTAGTGTTAACCAGCCTACGGCTGGCCAATCGAGACCGCGATTTGGTCGGGCATGGAACAATAGTTGCCCACTTTCACCAATCACATAAGTTGCCAACAAAGCCACGCCCAAGAGATACCCGCTGTGCAGATTAGCCCAAATAAGAGTCAAAAAGGGTAATAACCACAATGTGCGTCGACTCACTTTCCCATCTTTGAAACCCTCGACAAGGAATACGAAGAGTGCGGCGAACAAGATGTTAAACATTTGTGGACGTACACCCCAAAGAGGTGCGGATGCAAGCGCTGCAAGCAGGACGACAAATGTTGCCAGGTAAGGGCGGCCGTTGCAACGAAGGTAAACTAGCCAAAAGGCAAGGGTAATGATGGCGGCGAAGACGAGTATCAATCCAGGAAAACTGCCGACCTGATAGATAAGCCACATGAATACCTCGGATAGCCACTCATGAGTAATCCATTGATTGTCGGGTACTGTAAATGAAAAGGTGTCTTGTCTGGGAATTCCGTCTTGAAGAATCAGCTCCCCGGTCCGCAAATGCCACCACATATCCGAATCGAGGGTTTCGCGCACAGCCATGGTGAACAGGGCCAGCACAAAGAGGACTTCAAATAATCGCCTCGCTGTGAGTTTATGTATCATTTTCCACGGCTTCTGGCTGGTTTTTCTTCTGGGCGTAGGGCAAAGACTGTGATTAGATCACCGAAATTGACCGGCACGTTGACCCTTTTAAGCCCCGAACGACCAACCACGCCGTCTAACACGCGACCAAGCGGCCGGTTAAGCCCACCCACCCTGGTGCCCAGGTAGCCCAGACTTAAATACCGTCCTTGGGCACCGGACCAAACGACATCAAATCCACTCTTCTCCAAAAATTTGGTCAAAGTCCGGCGGCTAAAATAATGGATGTGCATGTCCATCAACCAGGGCCATCGCTCGCCCATTATCCTGGCAACCAGGCTGTCAATATCCATCGTATGAACCGCAAGCAAGCCACCAGGATTGAGCAGATGGAATGATTTATCCAGTTCGGCTGAGGGGTTGTCTAAATGTTCGATGACGTCCCACATGGTGATAACGTCAAAGCGTCGATCCTTCAACTCAGCAGAATCGAGAGTGCCTTGAATAACTGGAATCCCTTCTTTTTGAGCGATGGCGGCCGCCCAACGGGATGGCTCAATGCCCATCGCCTGCCAGCCATTATCGAGAGCCGTCTTCACGAACACGCCGGTGTAAGCACCCACATCTAATAGTAATCGGCCGTTGGTCGATCCGACAAAACGCTCTAATGAACGCAAATGTTTGGAAAAGGTTAGTTTGCGCCCAAAACCCTCCACCACATACGTTTCGTCTTCGACATCAGCGTAGGCATGTAATAGCTCGTCTGGCTCCCAGCGAGGATTGGCATAAACATGATCGCAATGCCGACATTGAACTATTTGGAGATGGCTACCGTATCTGGCACATGTACAACGGAAATCATCGGAATCCGGTTGATTTGTGTTTTTAGCCGTAGCCGGGAATCGCACTCGCCAGTCGTCACGGCCGCATAAATTGCAATTCACCGAAATCATTGGGTGGCTGCCACCGAAGAGCGTCTGGGCACACCTCCGCGTAAGCGACGAAAGAAGAGGCGGAATACAGTATATTGAGCTCTTACAATTTCCGTACGAGAGATCTTAGTCTTACCTTTTCGGCGATCTTCAAAGATGATTGGCACTTCACCTATTCCCCACCCACGGCGTTGACACATGAAGAGCATTTCCACAAGGAACGAATAACCGCTAGAAAAAATATCGTTCAATGGGATCGACTCCAACACTTCGCGATGGTAAAGGCGAAATCCGGCGGTGGTGTCCCGGGCTTTTAGACCAAGCAAGGTACGGGCCACGAAATTAGCCGTTTTGCTCAACACAACCCGTTTCCAGGTGCAATTTCTCGAACCGCCCCCAGTCACATAACGAGAGCCGATAACAACATCTTTATAACGGCTCATCTCGATCATATCGGGGACATACCGGGGATTATGGGAAAAATCGNNTCGACCAGGAAAGCGGTCGGCCCACTCGTCTGCTAGTTGGCCGGTTCCGTCAGGAGAATTATCATCGACAACAATGACTCCTACATCAACTGGCAGGTCGAGAAGCTGTGTTAATAGTTCGTCGATGTTGTCAGCCTCGTTATAGGTCGGAACGACGACATATGTATTGGTACTGCTCATGACCTCACTCTCCCAAGTCGAAAAATTGTAACGACGTTGATCACGTTGGTCAAAGTACCTTCGTTGGAACTTATAAGGTATGGTTTTGAAATCAGCCAGTCTCTCATGTATGATTACCACATACTCCAAGTGAGATTTGGTAAAAGAGATCGGGGATGTAGGTCGTCTTTGGTGTGAATCACCGAGCTGGATAATCCTGTTATACCCAAGGAAGAATACAATTTGACCGGCGATGAAAATTGGCATTCTCTCGCGGAACAAACACTTATATAGCACACGCCGGCTGGTCCAGGCTTCTCGAATGCGTGGCCACCTCGTCCACATCATTGACACGTTAAATGTGCCGGTGCGCGTAGGGCGAGGTCCGACAATTATCCCTGTCCGGCCGTTGCCAGAGGTAGATGCGATCGTCCCTAGAATTGGGACTTCCATCACCTTCTATGGTTTGGCTGTGGTTCGCCAATTCGAGGCCAAAGAGGTCGTTACAACCGCCAGCTCACGGGCCATTGCCCGGTCGCGGGATAAACTTCACAGCCTGCAGATCATGGGTGATTCGGGCTTGCCTATCCCCAATACGACTGTGGTCAGTACCCCTGAAGAAATCTGGAACGCGATTAATCTAGCTGGGGGTTTGCCCGTTATCATCAAGGTGATACGGGGAACTCAAGGCCGGGGGGTGTTCCTGGCCACCGAGATGCACACCGTAGAGTCAATATTGAACTCCCTCCGTGGAGCCAGGGAACAAATGCTTATACAGGAATTCATCAGGGAGGCTCAAGGTACGGATATCCGGGTTATCGTAGTTGGAAATCGATGCGTGGCCTCAATGGAGCGGAAGGCGGCCGCCGGTGAATTCAGGTCCAATTTACATCGCGGCGGAACAGCGTCGCCGATAAAGCTCGACCAAAACACAAGGATCTTGGCCAGCCGGGCAGCCCAGGTTCATGGCCTCGGCGTAGCCGGCGTAGATTTAGTTCAATCCAAGCGTGGCCCTTTGCTTCTTGAGGTTAATTCCTCCCCAGGCTTGGAAGGCATTGAAAGGGCGACAAGGGAGGATATTGCCACCGAGATCATTCGTTATCTAGAGAGGGAAGAGAAAAAAAAGATACACCGGAACCGTCAAAAACGAAAAAGACGCAAGAAGTAATCACATTAATAGCTGAATCGACGATTATTCGTCCTCTGGGCTGAAGTCAGAGGAGATGATGCCCCTTTTTAGAGCCTCTTCGTAAGATATGCCTTCCGATTCGTCCTGGTTTTCCTCATGAAGAACATTATCCCAGAATGTCTCTAATTCCAGATCTTCCATAGCCGGATCATCCTTAACTTGACCAGGGTGCTTCTCTGAAGCATCTTCATCGCCGTTTAAAACTTGATCGACTGCCTCGATATGCTCGGGTTGGTCAATCCCGACTTCTGTTTCCATCTCTCGAGGCAGCTCTGATTCGACCGGCCTAACTGGTTGCAATTCAGGTTCATCTTCTCCAGCATTATCCGGCTCTTCCTCTTCCAGATCAGGTGAGACCACTTCTGCTATTTCAACTGCGGTTAATCCGGTCGCCGTCGGACTGGTCTCTGACTCAGAAACCACTGGAGCTTCCACTCCCGAATCAGATTGGTCACCCCCTCTTTGTGGCGGTGATTCGGCTAACAACAATCGCAAATCACCGATAGCCCGCCGGGTAAAAACCCAAACTGTTCCAATTCGACCGCGACGGACCTGGGCGTCGAAAAAGATGGCTAAAAAATGTTCGCGATTGACATTGGCGCAATATAAGTCGCTCTCGTCGCCAACCAAAAATTGGATCGTCTGCGGCTCGCCCGCCCCCAGCCGGTCTGATAAATTAAAGCTGCTATCCATACTGAATGCCATGGACGTGACCAACCGTTGGAGCTCTTCATCTGCAAGGCTTCCCGAGCAAGCCAGAATCTCACCAGATACAGTTGCCAAAATCACTCTTTGAGCACCCGTATCCGCTCGTAAGGTCTCCAGACGTCGGCTTACTTCGACGGAAACAATTGCACCAAGAGGCCGCTCCATCCCTTCTAAGGACTCGATGCCGAGAGCGTGTATACCCTCCACAGCTTCGGAAACGGCGTTGAGGAAATCCTCGGCATCCAAAGGTTTTGAGAAGTAACTAACCACGCCCAGAGCGGCCGCCTCTGCTTCAGCCTCGGGTGAATCGTAGCCGGTGATCATGATGACTGGAATTCCAGGGCTGACCTCCCTGGCTTTTCTGGCCATTTCCAGCCCGCTCATGCCGGGCAGGCGCACGTCAGCCACCAGGAGTTTGAAATTAGCTCGCCTTAAGGCTAACATCCCCTCTTCGGCAGAGGGAACTCCTAAAACTTCAAAATCACCCTCAGATAGCTCTAAAATTGAGCGTAGGAAATCGAGTGTTGCAAAGTCATCGTCTACGACAAGTATTCGATGCGAGTCGGACATGGCCCATTACTCAGTCAGCTCAATCAGCCGCAACTGCCGACTGAGCTACAATATGCTCCGGCCTGATCTTGCTCGCCCCAGGTTCGCCGGATTCTAACAGCCAACAAGCGGCGAAATGCTCCTTCCCATAATCCTTGAGAGGCGGCTCCTCCTGTGAACAACGATCAAAAGCCAGAGGGCATCGGGTATGAAAACGGCAACCAGTTGGTGGGTTTAATGGGCTGGGTACGTCGCCCTGGAGGATAATCCGCTGCCGTTTTAACGTAGGATCGGGAACCGGAATGGCCGACATGAGCGCCTGGGTATACGGATGAAGTGGTTCGGCATATAAATCATCTCGAGAGGCGATCTCAGCCATTTTACCCAGATACATCACGCCAACCCGCTCACTAAAGTGCTCGACTACGCTCAGATTATGAGCAATGAACAGGTAGGTCAGGCCAAAATCCCGTTGCAGGTCGCGTAAGATATTGAGAACTTGAGCTTGAATTGATACATCTAGCGCCGAAACAGGCTCATCACATACAATGAGTTTCGGCCTTAAGGCCAGAGCCCGGGCGATGCCAATTCTTTGTCTTTGACCTCCGGAAAACTCGTGTGGATAACGCCGTGCATGGTCGGCTCGCAAACCCACCCTGGACAACATCTCCACCACAATATCGTAACGTTCCTGGGCGCTTTTGTCCGTATGGATTTTTAAACCTTCGCCGATGCTTTCACCGACAGGCATACGCGGATCCAAGGAAGAATAAGGATCTTGAAATATGATTTGCATATCACGGCGTTTACTTTTCAACTCGGCACCGTTCAAATTAAAGATGTCCTGCCCGTCAACATAAACCTTACCAGAAGTGGGAGGGATGAGGTGCAAAATCGTTCGGCCGACGGTCGTTTTACCACAGCCCGATTCTCCCACCAACCCAAATGTCTCCCCTTCGTAGATATGGAAGCTAACGTCGTCGACGGCTTTTACCCAGGCTGTCACACGTTGCAGCAAGCCGGATCGTACTGGGAAATATTTCTTCAGATTTTGCACATCCACCAGGATTCTTTTCTCTTTTTCGGCTATGATGTCGCCATTTTTCCCAGTGATTACCGCCTCTTCTGTCATTAAATCTAAAACTCCCGTAAGTGGGATCGCCAAAGGCTACTCATACAACCAGCATCGCGCCAAATGATTTGGTGCAACCGTCTTTAATTTGGGTTCTTCATCGATACATCGCTCCAGGTTATTTTCAACCCTTACCTGGCAGCGGGGAGCAAATTTACAACCCGGTGGAAGGTCAATAAGGTTTGGCACTGACCCCGGGATGGTCGTCAGTTCCTTAGCTGTTTGGCCCAACACCGGGGTAGAACCGATGAGTGCCTGAGTGTAGGGATGTTTGGGAGATTGAAATAGCTCGGTCACTTCAGCTTCTTCCACAATACGGCCAGCGTACATCACATTCACCCGGTCACACATCTCGGCCACTACCCCTAAATCATGGGTGATTAAAATGATAGCCGTATCTGTCTGGGACTTCAGGTTGCGCATCAAGTCCAGAATCTGGGCCTGAATCGTTACATCAAGAGCTGTTGTAGGCTCATCGGCAATCAGAAGTTGGGGGAGACAGGCTAAAGCCATAGCGATCATGACTCGTTGGGCCATCCCGCCTGACATCTCATGGGGATAGGAACTGGCGCGAGATTCCGGCTCCGGAATGCCCACCATAGCCAACAATTCCACGGCCCTCTTCTCTGCTTCCTCTTTGCTCACATCTTCATGGATCAACAATACCTCAGACAGTTGATCGCCCACGCGAAATACTGGATTCAGACAACTTTGAGGTTGTTGAAAGATCATAGAAATTTGATTACCCCGGATGTCAACCATTTTGGATTCAGGTAAATCAAGTATATTCTGGTCTTCGAAGATGATCTCTCCCTCGACAATACGGCCCGGCTGACCAACCAGGCGCATAATGGATAGGGACGTGACACTCTTGCCACAACCTGATTCACCTACAAGGCCTAATACTTCGCCCCTTTTAACATTAAGATCAACGCCATCGACGGCACGGACAATGCCTGATTCGGTATAGAAATAAGTTTTAAGTCCTTTGATCTCCAGGATGTTTTCCACAGATCATCCTTGATAACGTATCTTTGGATTTCTAGACATCCGCCATTTTGGGAATCTAGTGCCTCGCGGATATCTAACCATGATGGCAACAAACTGAAGATGTCTATGTAATACTGATTTCAATTTATTACAGTATCACAAGAAATCGACATTTGATACCCCCAAGGCATTACCATTGTAACTCTGTTGTACTATTTGCCAAACCGGGTTGAGGGGTGGAGACCGGGTTCCTTAATCCTCTGAAATTTTATCAATATTGTAAAGGTTCCAGAGTTCGGAATCCTGAGTAGGATCGACGATGAAATTCTCCACTTCCGGCCGGGTTGCCGCTACTTTTAAATGCATGAACAAAGGGATGATGGGCATCTGTTCTGACCAAATTCGGAGGGCTTCCTGGTGGTTTTCTTCAAACTCAGAAGTACCCGGTAGAGCCTCCAGAGCGGCTTCGCAGGCAGTGTCGAACTCCGAGTTTCTGAAACCAGTTACGTTGTTGTAGTTGCCGTTCCAGTTATTACTTGGGTCGGGGATCTGGGAAGAGAGGTAGAGGGCACAATTTGGCTCGATGCTCATCAACCAAGAAAAGGCAGCCAGGTCAAATTGGCGGCCAAATAACAGGCCCTCTGGTCCATCGGCAAAGTACTTGTCGGGAAGAAGGTACGACAATTCGATTTCGATCCCACATTCAGCCATATTCTCTTGAAAGATACCAGCCACTTCCTCACTAAGCTCGTTGCCTTTCGCGCCCAGAAGCGTTACTTTGAAAGGCGTTCCACCGGTCTGATCCTCGCGAATTCCATCTCCATCCGCATCAAGAAATCCGGCTGCATCTAACAAAATGTTTGCCGCCTCCACATCATATGGCCAGACAGTCAAATCATCCGGGATTAACGGATGAAGCGAGGGTATATAAGCATCCATCACCTCAGCCTTATCAAACAACAGCTCTTCCACCATCCGTTGCCGGTCGGTGCACATGACGATGGCCTGGCGCACGCGAGGGTCTTCGAACCAATCCGGCCGGGTGGTTTTAAATTCGTCTATGGGATTTATACCGAAATCAATATGTTCAAACACCGGTCCAGCCTGAAAGTAAGTCCTTAACAGGCCATTTCTTTCTGCATCGAGCAATAATGAAGATTCGCGGATAGTGAGGCCGTCGTGCGTGCCGATGTCACATTCCCCAGACAATAACTGGGCCGACATCTGGCCGCTGGTAGGAGTAAATAGAAAGCGAATTCGATCCACCCGGGGTAGTTCCTGGTCAGAAAGATAGTAGTTTTCATTCTTGACCAGTGTAAGATGATCTCCGTCCAGCCATTCTTCGACCACGAAGGGACCGTGGCTTAGCGGCATTCGTTTGGCCTCTTCGGCCTCCAACAAATCACCGGCCGAGTATTGGCTCCAATAGTGGCGAGGATACGGGGTCCAGATATTGGCGAAATAGTTGGGATCTAAGTTGCCAGGAATACCCTTCCATTCCAGGGTCAATTCGCCCGTCTCCTTATAGCTGGCAGTTTGTTCGATGGGCTTTTTCGGTATGGGTGTCTGGGGATCGGCCGCCAACTCAAAACTAAAGACTGAATCGCCGGCCGTCACCGGCGTTCCGTCAGACCATACCAGGGGTTTCAAGNNACGTGGTTACTCGCTGAGCTAATTATCGGTTCACTGTAGGGATACAACGATTCGGGCTCTTGCCCAATGCAGATAACTAACTCTTTTGCTATATTCTCTACCGATAAGGGATCGGGTGTGATCTCTTCAAAACCGGTCTCCCCGGTGATACGGGTGTCCTCTGCTGAAACTGACTCCTCTTCCACACTATCTAGGGCTGGTGCAGCATTAGTTG
>DOXE01000397.1 GCA_003519205.1 Chloroflexota bacterium | reverse complement strand
CAAGGCGCCGGCCAATGAGATCGTGCGTGGAGCGATAGATCTGGAACTGAAGCTCAGTCGTGGCGAGCAAGACACCCTCAATCCAATCGGGGTAAATTGCATCCGCACCTTCCCAGGGCGAGGCATTCGTGTTTGGGGTGCGCGCACTTTGAGCAGCGATGGATCATGGCGGTATATTAATGTGCGCCGCCTCTTCATCGTCGTCGAAGCCTCTATCGACATCGGAATGCAGTGGGTGGTCTTTGAACCCNNCCGGCCGAGTTTGTCATCTTCCGCATCAGCCAGTGGGCAGGTCCTAACGCCGAAGCGTAAAAGGCATTTACAGAATAAGGAGATAATAACATGCCAGCAGAACCTGTAATTTCAGGACGTGACGATGGTTTGAGCGAAGATCCCCTTCTTGGTTTTAATTTTGCACTAGAACTGGAAGGGAGTATCGCTGGTTACTTCACCGAGTGCTCGGGCATTGGCTCAGAACACGAGATTGTGGAGCACAAGGTGGTTGACAAATCTGGTCACGAGATAGTCCGAAAAATCCCCGGCCGCTTGAAGTGGCAAGACATCACCCTCAAGCGCGGCATCACTTCCGACATGCAGATCTGGGAATGGCGCGATTCGTTGGTCAAGGGTGACGTGACTGGTTCTCGTAAGAACATCTCGATCACCATGATGGATCGCACTTACTCGCCCGTTGCTGTTTGGCATTTCCAGAACGCCTGGCCATCAAAGGTTTCTGGCCCGTCCTTCAAATCGGACGATAACAGCTTTGGCGTAGAAGAAGTGACTCTTGTGCATGAAGGTATGTACCGCGAAGCCTAATGTTTGTATGGTGCAGGGGTAGGCGGCAAAAACCGTCGCTTACCCCTCACTGGCCGATAATTGCCGATCACCGCCAAATGGGTTGTGAAGATGGAATTTGAGTTTGAATTACCTCGAGGTTACGTAGACGATCAAGGTGCTGTCCATCAAAAAGGGAGGATGCGCCTGGCGACTGCCATCGATGAAATTGAACCGTTGAACGATCCCAGAGTTCAGGCGAACGAGGCCTATCTGGTCATTTTGCTTTTATCACGGGTTGTCATCACTTTGGGAGAGTTGCCGGTGGTGACGCCACAGGTGATCGAAGGGTTATTCGCCTCTGATTTAGCCTACCTCCAAGATATTTATCAGCGTCTGAATGCTCCAGCGAGCGTCGTCGTGGGTGCGGTGTGCCCCAATTGTAGTACTCAGTTTCAATTACAGGTCGCACCCTTAGGATAACGGTTAATCTAATTGTTGGAATTATTCAAATACATAAGGGGTTCTAGCCGGACGATAGTCCGGCGGATTCTTATCCGCCTAGAGCTTTTTTTATTGGATTAGAATCACTGAAAATCTGGAATCGAACTTATGCCAGTAAACATTTCGAATATTCATACATCAAATAGGCTTGATTCAAACGAAGATCGGCAATTTGGGCCCGAAAACACCCAAGAATTGGTCAAAAAGGTAGCTGATCGGGTTTATGAGATGTTGTTGCAAGAAATGCGCATCGAGTACGAACGTGGCCGATCTACCTATGGAATAAGAGAACTTTTTAGAGGAGGGCGCTAATGCCAGCAGAACCTAGCCTACTTAACTCAGTTGAGCCCGTCGCCAATTTCAGGTTTGGCATTTCCGTCGACGATAACCGGGATTACGTTGGGATGTTCACTGAGTGCAAATTACCGGACATTGAATGGGATATTCAACAGGTGAAAGAAGGTGGACGCAACGATTACATTCACCAACTACCAGGGCAACGTAAGCCAAGCAAGTTTACCCTTAAACATGGCCTGACCAAACAGTTCATCCTCCAGGAATGGTATTCGGAGATGATGTCCGAGAATTTTGAAGGGTTTATGAAAACAGTGACCATCAATATGCTTGATTCGCAGGGCAGAGCGGTCATGCGCTGGAACCTGTACAATGCTTATCCGGTCAAAGTAACCTGGCCTGAGCTGAAGACTAGTGATAATTCGGTGGCTGTCCAGACTCTTGAATTAGTCTGCGGACGCGTGGACTTCGAGAAAGGCTCATAGACATAATCATGAGATCGCCAGGTTCGATGTTAATCAGCAACGCTCTGATCCAGAGGGTCAGGCGCCATAGCGCCATGGCGACTCTTTACCGGTCGATCGTGGATGACGTCGCCGTTGGTCCCCAACCTCTTGCCACCTCGATGGCTACCTCGGATGGAGTGTCTATTCCCAAGGCTTCGCTGTTGCCATCTGGAAGCACATTGCCAGAGGGTAGGGTGTTTACTATTGCCGGGGGAATGCGGCCGTATTCAAAAGCCGGGCACCGACCGGCCGCCCCAACTCGAGCATCAATGCCGATCCAATCCCAAAGGATCCAGAGACAAGAAACTGCATCGAGCCAGGGACCGACCGCTCAAGAGCGGGTAGCCCACCAGCCGCCTTTCACACCTTCGCCAGGCGAAGCTGAAGAAAAACCGTCTCAAGATGAAGGCTTTGACTGGATAAGCGACAAACAATGGAGCGCTTTGAAATCCTTCATGGAGGGTCACCAGGATAAATTGGCTCGTGAGGAGGCCGGGCAAGAACCGGCTGGTTTACAGATGTCGCCTGAAGAAAAAGCCCAACAGGAGGCCCGCGAACAAGCACAAGCCGAGCTGACCAGGCGTCAAGAACTGGCCCGTAGCGGCCGGCTGCCACGGGCAAAGGTCGAATATGTTTCGGAAAAAAGGACGCCTGGAGAAAGTAGCCTTTCAACCGCCAAGGAAGTAACCCAGCATTCGCCACAGGAGGAGGGTGAAGTCCAGGCTGAAGCGCCGGCAGTACCTTCGGCTGAGACATCAATCGCAGACACCGCCCCCGAAACTATGGATATACCCGCCGAAAGCCCAGCGCCGATGGTTGAACCTACCCCAAAACCATCGGCACAGGAAACACCGATGGATAGTTCAGTGCCTCCGGCCGAACCCATCCCACCGACTGCGGCCGATCAAACACCGGCTCCAGCGAATGACAAAACCCAGCGGCAGGTGGACAAACCCACACGAGAACAACAACGGTCAATAGAATCCCAGGAATCTGGTTTAGTCACCCCGGCATCAAGCCTCGTAGAAAAGCCAGCAGGTGAGACCATGGGCGAATTCCATCCATCTCGCCCGTTGGACTCGGGATTAGATTTAACAACTGAGACGCTGGTCGACAAACCCCAACAGGTTGTTGGGGAGAGTACCGAACTGGCTAAAACAAAGCCTTCATCAATCCAGCGTGAACCAACGAGGAAATCGCCAGAGATCGAACCGGTCGAAAGCCAGCCGGTAACTGAGATCGATCGACAGGCAGCGTTAGAGTCGACCATTTCGCCTTCTGCAACTCCAGGCGAGCAACAACCGCCCGGATTGGGTCGCCGCTTGCTCGACATGGCCAGATCCTTG
>DOXE01000460.1 GCA_003519205.1 Chloroflexota bacterium | reverse complement strand
GATCTTCCAGCCTTTGGCTGAATTACTTCATGTTCCTGCCGATGCTGGTCTACGAACGATACTAAGTGCAACAGATATCAATCTCGGCGGACTGTCACGGTTGTTAAAGCATGACTCCCCAATGCGATTCGTCGGCCGGGTCGGCAATGCAGACCAGGCTTTTTATCTAACTGGGGAGTTGGATACAGGAGCTGAAAATCTAAATGGTAGAGGTGATTTTTTAGCAGTCTCTTATGGCAGCCAGATCCGTTTTCAAGCGGCGTATATCGACGATTACGATTTGCACTTAACACTGAGTAAATTACACCGGCCGAAAGGAGGGGTATTGCTGGCTCGCCGGAGGAATGGCAATGGATTCCCTGGACTATCGAGCGAGGATAGAACGCCGGTTAATTTTACATACAACAGTGCAAGCAGTAGGGCCACAATTGAAAATCAAGCGGAGAATGAAACGAAAAATGCCTCGGCAATCATTGTGGAACAATCCAAGCCAGAAAGATATTTCGATAGCGAAGTAACCGATCAAACTACCTTATCACCACAGATTAAATCGAAGGATTTTTCGGAGCATGAATATGATATTCCATTAACATTTGATCAGGCTGGCAAAACAAGTGACGAACTTCCAGGATTTTTAGGTGCCAGAAATTCAGACCAAATTACCGATGAAAAAAAGACCCAAGAGCAAGATTTAATTGATCGAGGGCAAATGGAGCTTGAATACAGCGATCTGGATGAAGATAAAGTCATTGATATCGATGTCGAAGAAGATTGGCAATTTCCTAACCTCTCTGAATCTAACGATTCGGAGCAAGGCTCAAAACGAATTCACTAAATGGGAGCAAGGAAATGGACGTTGGAATGCTGTGGTTGGATGATGACAAAAAGTCATCTTTGGATGATAAGATCAGGAAAGCGGCCGATTATTATCAGGAAAAATATGGCCAGAAACCGGATATCTGCCTGGTCAACCAAGCGATGTTGGCCAATGAGAAGAGGGTAGATGCCATCCAGGTTCAGCCGGCACATAATGTGTTGCCAAATCATTTCTGGGTTGGCATTAAGGCAGTTTAATACGGCCCTTTTTTTTGTCAATCATATTGGATCTGAATTTTCAAAGAACGCTATCGCTTCCCCTCATACCTGCTTAATCTTCTGCAGGCCATGGACAATTCATAGTGTTAGCCATTTATTATTTACTTGATTGCCTGTAAGGAAATCGATGGGTTATAGTTGGCCATCATGGGCCGGCGAGAAATATTCATCGCGATTCTGGGGCTTTTCATTGGGGGAATCGTTCTCGTCATTCTATTAAGCCCAAGAGTGACGGAGTGGATGCCACAAACGAAATTTCCATCCGCTTGGGAACCGATCACCGTTACATTTAGCCGACCTATCTCAATTGATAAACCTGAAGAGATAATGACCCTCTCTCCGGCCGTGGAGGGTGAGTTTTCAGTTTCCGGTAAGCAATTGATATTCCAACCATTGGAACCGTTTATATCTGGCCAAACCTACGCAGTTACATTGGGTGAAAATTTAAAAGGCAGAAATGGCTTACCTGTTCTAGGGGGAAAGGAGTGGTCATTTACGGTTGGCGATCCGCGGCTAATATACCTTCGAGAAGAGGATGAGACGACCAATCTCTGGCTGCAAGAAGAAGGCGAGGAACGCCAGCTAACCCAGGAAGTAGGTGGCATCTGGGACTATCATGCAGCCCCAAATGGGCAGGGCATCATCTACTCCGCTCTCGACGACGACGGAACCATAGATTTAATCCAATTAACATTCGATGAACGACGCATGGAGCTGCTTGATTGTAAAGACAGCCGGTGCACAGCTGGAAGATGGCAGCCGGATGGAAATTTGTTGGCCTTCGAGCGACAGCGGTTGGGAGATACTCAAGAACAATCCGAAGTATGGCTGCTGAATATTGAGGGTGGTGAACTTAGTCCAGCGCATGACCCCGATCTTCTGGCTGAGTCAGGATTCGATTCTTTGACCAGCCATTCTGCAAGATGGTCGGCCGATGGCCGATACTTATCTTATTTCAAACCCGATGCGCGAGTTTTGATCGTCATCGATTTTGCCGGAAATGCTATGCAACTAATCCCGGCGAACCTGGAGATAATGGGAGATTGGTCCCCGATGGCATACAAGCTGGCATATACAGAACTAACATTCGGCCAGCAAAGTAACCATGAACATGAGGACGAATTGGGCGATGTTATTACCCACGCCAACACCAATCTCTATAGTCATCTGGTGTTAACGGACATCGAAGAGGGTAAATCGGTAGACTTAAGCCAGGATAAGGAAGTTGATGATGGGGCTCCAGCTTGGCATCCCGATGGAAGTTCTATAGCAACCGGCCGCACATTTACTGGTAGCGGACGGCAAATGTGGATACTAACACTTGGTGATGGAGAGTCGAGGGCACTAACCGACGATCCGTTCAACCACCATACTTCACCAGCCTGGTCCCCTGATGGAAACAAGCTGGCCTTCATGCAAGTGGAATCAGCTGAAGTTGGGGGATCTCCAGATATCTGGATCCTGGATGTGGATGAGGGAGAGATGGCATTGGCAGCAAAAAATGCATTTATGCCAAACTGGTGGCCATAGGCAATTGAACTTGTCACCTATCAAACCATCGGTTAGCATGGCAGGCCGATGAGACGATCCATGACCATTAACAAACAAATTCGATCGGCAATTGTCCGGATAATCAGCCAGTTTCGTTGGCGGCGATATTTTCCCGTTGTAGCCATCTTCTTTTTTATGGCGGCTTGCCAAGCGAAAGTCGAGGGGCCAGAGGTCGCTACCCGAGTGATCTTGCAGGCCGGGGAGGAGATCGTTATCACCCGAGTGGTCAGTCAGACAATCCAGGTGGCCATAACCCCCGTAATCAAAGAACCAGAAATACCCGTAGAGTTGGACATCAACCTTGCCGGCGCTTACGAGTCGCTGGATCCCCAAATGACTGTTGAAGACAACTCGTTACAGATCATGGAGAATATATTCGCCGGGTTAACCCGCTATAAACTGGAAACCGATACAATCGAGCCGGAATTGGCCACTCGCTGGGAAATCAGCGACGATGGGCTCACCTGGACTTTTGAGTTACGCGATGATGTGTTCTGGGTAGAGCCTGACAAACGTGATGCTGGCCTCCTCGGCGAAGTAGGCACTGGGTTCCGACCGGTGCGGCCGGTCACGGCTGACGATGTTGTTTATGGTATTCAGCGCGCTTGCGATCCCAGAGTACCGACGCCTGACGTTTTCATCCTCTTTATCATCGAGGGTTGCAAACAACTTAGCACATTAGGTGAGATATCCCAGGAGGATTTGGATAACCTTGGCGCTCAGGCGATCGACGATCAGACATTAGCGATTCATCTAACCGAACCGGCCAGCCACTTTCTATCTATGACTAGCATGTGGCTGCTCCGACCTGTACCGGCCGAACTGTTACAGGAGATGGGGGAGGATTGGCATCAACCAGAATTCATTTGGACTAGCGGGCCCTTCGCTTTTGGTTCGGGTACAAAAGTAGGGACCCGCACGGTTTTACAGCGCAATCCTTNNCGGAATCTGGACATGAGCCCTGTGCCATCCGAAGAACAAGGCTCCATTCTAAGTCGCCACGAGCTAAAAGCTGACCTGGTGTCTAACCAGACGGTATTTTATCTGGCTTATAACTTTCAGAGCCCGGCCTTCTCCGTACCGGAGGTTAGACAAGCATTTAGTTGGTCCATCGATAGAGAAAGGTTGATCACGGAAGTCCATGATGACTTAGCCCGGCCGATGCGCCATTTCGCACCGCCGGGCGTCGTTGGGGCACCACCGATTGACGAAGTTGGCACCGGCTATAGTCCCGATCGGGCCCGCCTGGCGATGGACAGCAGTGTCTTTACCGATTGCCGGCTCTTGCCACCCATCAAATACATGGTAAGTTCGTCCGATCTGGCATTGCAACAAGCAGAGCTGCTCCGGGAAATGTGGGTGGAAGAGTTAGGTTGTAATGAAGAACAAATCATCATCGAACAAGTACAATTTGGCGATCTATTGGCTAATACACGACCTGATGCAGGTGAAAATCGCCCAGATCTGTGGGATTTAGGCTGGGTATCATACTACCCAGACGAAAACAATTGGCTAAGGGATGTATTGCATTGCACCGATAGCCAAAACCGGCAGAACCGGCCGTGCCACAGCACCGATGACTTGATTAGGCAAGCAAACGAAAATATCCCGATTGATGAGCGTATGGCCCTCTACCGCCAAATTGAGCGCGAATTCTTTGGTGAGGAGGCTATTGAACCCATCACACCTCTGTATGTACAAGCTGATTACGTGTTGAGTCATGGTTGGGTGACCTATACCCCGGCCCATTTCGGCGGGGAACAGTTTGATACGTATTTCGTAGACGCCGATGTGAAGGCGCTAGAGCGAAACCGATAATGGTTTGGGATCTTACAACTTTAAAAAAGGGGGCGATTGAGCTTGGTTTTCCCCTGACTCAAATCCAACTAACTCAATTTGACCAATACCTGAGTCTACTCTTGGAATGGAATCAGCACATCAATCTGACCGCCATCACCGATCCAGGTGCCATCCAGACCAGATTATTCCTGGATTCTCTGAGCTGCGCTGTGGTAACGGGCGATCTGAGTAACCAACGCATCGTTGACGTAGGAAGTGGGGCTGGCTTTCCGGGATTACCACTAAAGATATTATTTCCGCGGGTACAAATGACTTTGCTGGAGAGTGTAGCCAAAAAAGCTCGATTTCTTGAGGAAGTTTGCCGGGTATTGACTTTGCGCGATGTGGGCATCGTTGTCGAACGTGCTGAAAGGATCGGTCAGAATGCGGACTACCGAGAAAGCTATGATTGGGCTGTAGCCAGAGCAGTGGCACCGTTAAATATTTTGGTCGAATACCTTCTCCCATTATGTAAAGTTAATGGTCAAATGCTAGCTCAAAAAGGGCCAAATGCACGGGCTGAAGTAGAAACAGCCATCTCGGCAATTAATCTCTTGGGTGGAGGGCCAATTAAAATAATGATAGATAAATCGTCCGGCGAAAAAAATGATGACGACGTGCAGGTTAATAACGTGCTTGTCGTGATCAAGAAAATCAAGCAAACACCGGATAATTATCCGCGCAGGATTGGTGTGCCGGCGAAACACCCTTTGTAGCAACCAAAATAAAATTTTTGTGAAAATCTTTTATTTATATAGGCTTAAAAACACGTCTCTTTTAAGCGTATCATAAGATATAAACTGTCTTGTTCACGCATTCTATACGCTGTGTTTACTTGGATTTAACGTTTACATAGGTGTTTTGGTACTCTGGTACCGTTCCTGATAGGCCATTGAATTGACCACCAAGAACATCTACTGTTTTATCATGGCTTTTTTTCCTATGTTTTCCTTACTATTGGTGTTTTTCCAGTCGCAATCAACCGCTCAAACAAATGACGATACAGGCATTCTTTTGGTTGCCTTGGGCTTTGTTCTCACCAGCATGATCGCCATCCTGGGTATTGTTCTTGCAGCATTGAGGTCAGAGAGCACCGAGTTCTAAAGCCCAAACCCACCCCAANNCCCTTTTTAACTGCACGAAACCGTCTAACTGCATCGAGATAACGTTCCTCGCTGGCGGCAGTCTCGTCACCCTCCTCTTTCGGCCGGTATACTCGCTGGTGGCCAATATGCCGGAGAAACTCCTGCAAATCACGAACCGTAACGAATTTGAAAGCGTCGGTTGACGGTTCGGGTTCAGAAGGTGTGTCCATGGTGACCTCCACTATAAGTCTCGGGTCAATGAGACGGCGGTGTGACTGCGCAGTGATTTGGTCACTTCCACTCTCAAGTTAAATCCAGACAAATTGTACGCTGGAGAAGGGCGGCACTCAATTGCCAGATAGTCCTATGACAAGAGGGCTATGGGCGGAAATCAAGCTAATAGAAGGGCAGCGCGGCCAAAAAATCTCAGGTTATCGTCAATG
>DOXE01000325.1 GCA_003519205.1 Chloroflexota bacterium | reverse complement strand
GGGGAGCCAATGAAACTGGACCTTCAGGCCACGTTGCCCCAACCTGGCTGATAAATCCTCCTTTAACTGGTCTGCGGCATCTCGAGTTTGGGCCAGTAGTAAGACGTTCAATTCATCACCGCTTGCCTGGGCCATCTTTACCGCCGTCTCCATTGCTTGCCTGGCCGCCGGGGTGCCATCGTAAGTGACGAGCACCGGATAATTGAGGTTTCTGCCATGTTGCATTAGCAATACAGATCGCCGCGTCCGCGTCGATGCTTCTCGGGCAGTTGAACCCAGCCGGCTGTGGCGGGATAACGGCCGGCTCACCCGGCCCATGGCTAATAGATCGGCTTCCAAAGCTGCGGCTAAGACTGAGGCTGTGACTTGCCCTCGGACCGTGCGGAAACTCCAACGCGCTTCAACTCTGTCAGCGGCTACCTGTAAAGCACGCCGGGCCTGGGAAGCCTGCAACCTTAGCTGCCGTTCCATTTTTTCACTGCTCATCGGCTGGCGAACGGCCGAGGAAGAGTTAAACTCATGAGCAAAGGGTAGGCCAGCCAGATGTAGCAAATTTTCGTCTTCTACAAACAAGCCGATCAATTCGGCTTGTAGATTGGCCGCCAGGCTAGCAGCTGCCTCTAGTGCAGCCAGACTATGTGTGGAGGCATCCAGGGCCACCAAAATGCGCTTGATTGCTAATTCTTGTTCGCTTTTGTCCACGTTACACCTTTTGGGCGTAATGCGTAAAGCGTGGTGCGCAAGATTATTAATTGCGCTTTACGAGTTACGTATTACGAAAAAATTTTTACGATTCGGAATCATCCTCTTTCCTACTGTTCTCTTCCTCCTCATTTTCTTCTTCCGGAGGGTTGCTAAATTCGCGCTGGGTTTCGGCCATTTCCTCTAGTCGGGCTATCACCCGATGATTGATGCTATCTTCAGGATAAGATCCCTCTTCGTCCATCTCTCCGGCCGGGATGCCAGTCAACACTTCGATGCCTTGTTCGATCGTCTCGATGGGGTAAATATTGAACATCTTATCGGAAACAGCGTCAATCACATCCTGTCGAAGCATTAGATTTTTAACGTTTGCCTTGGGTATGAGCACACCCTGATCCCCGGTCAGGCCTCGTTCTTGGCAGATTTCGAAGAAACCCTCGATCTTCTCGTTGACACCGCCGATGGCCTGGACCTGACCGTGTTGATTCACCGATCCAGTGACTGCCAGGGATTGTTTGATGGGAATTTCCGATAAAGCAGACAGCAGGGCATAGAGTTCGGCCGACGAGGCGCTATCGCCGTCGACCCCCCCATAGGATTGTTCGAATACCAGGCTGGCCGAAAGGGAAAGCGGCCGGTCAGAGGCATAAGACGATCCCAGATAACTGGCCAGGATGAGCACCCCTTTCGAGTGAAGTGGCCCACCCAATTCTACCTGTCGCTCGATGTCNNGCTTTAAGGACGTGCTCGCCTTTGACGACGTCGTCATTCATTTCGCCTGCCCAATAATCAGCTTCACGCATTAAGTCAGCCACACTTTGCATGTGAGTCGATAGCTTCTCAGTATCGCTCACCATTCGGCCGCTGCGTTCGATGACCCGGGCCACGGCCGAACGGTCAAAGTGACGCAGATTTTCTTTTCGAGCCAGGGTGCCGATAAGCTGGGCATAGGCCAGGTTACTATCATCACTGCGATCCATCTGATCTTCAAAATCGGCCATCACCTTAAATAGCTCGCTGAAATCCGGATCATTCTCGTACATCAAGTAGTAGATAAAACGCTCGCCGAGCAAGACAACTTTCACCTTCAAAGGGATCGGCTGAGGTTCCAGGGACACTGTACTGACCAGGCCATAGGCTTGGCCGGGTGATTCAATGCGGATCTCGCCGCCGCGTAAAGCTCGCTTTAGACCTTCATATGAGTAGGGTTGTAAAAGCAATTTGCGGGCGTCGACGATCAAATAGCCACCGTTGGCCAAGTGCAGGGCGCCGGGCTTGATCAGGGTGAAATCAGTTAGCAGGGCGCCCATTTGAGCCACGTGTTCGGTTCGACCCAACAAGTTGGGATAGGTTGGATTTTGTTCGTAGACAATTGGCGCCCCTTCAGATTGGCTCTGATCGACGATGACGTTCACCTTGTAGCGATTGGCAAAGGTTTCCTTGGAGGGTTTTGCAGATACTAATCGCCTGCCACCTGCCTCCGGAGGAGCGGTCTCACCCTCAGAATCCAGGAACATATCGTTGTGTTCAATGACATCCTGCTGGACGGCGCTTAGATATTCCAACACGGCCGGTAACTCGCTATATTTCTCTCTCAGCTCCTTAAAAAGAGGTGTCACGGAAAAGGTAGCGACCTCTTCGTTTAGTTCCTTAACCCGTGACCGGCCTTCTCGCACCCATTGTGGCACCTGGCGGATGATCTTCTGCAGCCGCGATTGTAGATTCTCGATCTGGGATTCAATTTCTTCTCTTCGCTCCTGTGGTAATTCCATGAATTCATCTGGCTTGATAACTTCCTTATCTTTCAGGGGTGCAAAGGCCAGGCCTGATGGCGTCCGGATCAGGGCGATATTTGATGATTCTGCATCTTTCCGTAGATCTTCCAGGGCACTTTCTTGTTTTTCTTGAAATTCGGCTTCGATGGCCCGTTTTTGTAGGTGATATTCTTCGGTTTCGAAGGCACCAGGGACAACAGCAAATAATTCTTCTATCAGGTGATTCATGTCCTGTTTAAGCATTGTACCCTGGCCAGCCGGCAACCTTAATGCATGAGGTATATGGGGCTGATTAAAGTTGTTGACGTAGCACCAATCTGGTGGCACCGGTTCGCCGGTGGCCTTCATTTCCAATGAGCGTTGTACAGAGGTGTGTTTGCCAGTGCCATTGGGTCCAATGGCAAAGAGGTTANNTAGCCCGGTTGCTGAATGCCGATCCCGAAGTGAATCGCATCTACCGCCCGATCCTGTCCGATGACTTCTTGCAATTCGTCCAGCTCGGCCGTGGTCTCAAAAGTGAATTGATCCGGATCGCATGTCCGGCATAAGGCTTCTTCATCGAGGGGTAATACGGTTGCCATAATTGCAATCTCCTAACTTCAATTCAAATCTTGAGAGTGATCCAGTTTCCAGTTACTGGACCCATCTTTTTTTACCATTGTCAAGCTTATTATACACCGAGGATAACTTGAAGCCTGCCTCAGATCCGTCAGTCGTTTTGGAGTTAGTCATGGTAGGATTGACTTTCAAGAAGAAGGAGATGAGAAGGCTTTTCCCTATCCATTGGACCTAAGGCAAATCAATAGGCGCGGCTTGGTGAAAAATAGTGAGAAAGGCTATACTTAATCATCATGACCCATCTCCGTATTATGCTTGTCGACGATCATGAAGTTGTGCGTTTGGGTTTGAAAAGCCTTATCGAACGCCACCCTGGATTTGAAGTTGTTGCCGAAGCATCGGCCGCTCAAGAGGCGGTCCAAAAAGCAATGGCTCAGGAACCTGATATCGTCCTGATGGATATCCGTCTGGTTGGTGGTAGCGGCATTGAAGCTTGTGAACAGATCACCAACGAGCTTCCTGACACTAAGGTTATCATGTTAACATCATACGCCGAGGACGAGATGCTCTTCTCGGCCATCAGGGCCGGGGCTACGGGCTATGTGCTTAAACAGATCAGCAGCGAGGCATTGATCAATACCATTGAAGCGGCTGCGCGTGGCGAGTCAATGCTCGATCCATCCCTCACACAGCGCGTGTTCACCGAGGTACGGCGGGCGATTCAACAGGAGGAGGTTGCTGCCTTTACCGATCTCACGCCCCAGGAGATGCAGGTATTGGCTGCGATCGTGGAAGGAAAAACAAACCGTGAAATCGCCAACGCCTTGTTTCTCAGCGAGGGAACTGTTCGCAATTACGTCAGTAGTATTTTATCCAAACTGGGTGTATCCAATCGCGCTGAAGCGGCCGCCTATGCCGTACAGCATCACCTGAA
>DOXE01000461.1 GCA_003519205.1 Chloroflexota bacterium | reverse complement strand
CACCTGAAACACCTGTCATTGTTGAGGAAGAGCAAAATTTCAGCCAAACAAACCCGTCAAAAGACGGAAAACAACTATCTATATATAATGTGTCTGGCTTATGGTTTCTCGCCCTTGCCTTTGTTTTGCTTTTATGCCTCACCCTTATGGTTAAACGGACTCGACAAGATTAATTTGAATTGATCGAAATGAAAAAACAGGTCTGCTCTTTGGGTAATCGAGCAGACCTGTTTGCTTGAAGCAAAAACTACCCCTACAGGCGAAGTAACTCTATCTTCCAGGAGGTCCTGTTATTGTAGAGTCATTGTGTTGCCATGGCCGTGTTTGCATCGTAGTTCCAAAACCAATTATAGGCAATGTATGGATTTGCATGAGAAGTTTGTGCTCTAATTGAAATCTGGGCGTGCCCTTTCAAATTATTGGGAATTTGATAGGTCCCTGTCAACTTTCCTCCAGAGCCAGATTCTAATGTCCCTACGACCGTGCCATTAACGCCTCGAGTACCCATTGGACCCATCGTTACCGTGAATGTTTGGTTAGGCGGGAAGTTGTTCGTTTCGATAGTGGCCGATGTGTCCCGATTTACTGCTGTGATATTAAAGGATGGTATCCCAGAGTAATCCAGTGCTGAAAGAGTCTCTGGTTGTGAAGGCGCCTCTGGCTGTGTAGGTGGAACCATGGCGCCCGTGGAATTGTTATAGAACCAGTTGTAACTGTAGTAAGGGAAAGGACCAGAGGACTGGAGTCGAATTGAAATTTGGTAGGAGCCCTTCAGTCCGGTCGGAATCGAGAAAGTAGCATCAAAGCTGCCTCCTGTTCCCGAATTGACTGTGCCGACAACTGTACCGTTTACACCACGAGTGCCCATCGGTCCCATCGTCACCGTGAACGTGGTATTTGCCGGGAAATTGGCCGTTCTTATCGTGACAGAACTGTCCCGAACGACACTGAGGATCTCAATCATTGGAACAGCACTCGATGAGCTTGCCTCTCCAATAAGAGTTGATCCTGCTGGTAATATTAGGAAAGCCAATGCCAGCAACGCGAAAGGTACAAAACGTCTCATTCTGCCAGCGGTTTTGACCATTTCCTTACCTGATGATACTGATTTCTTAAACTGCAATCGATTTAATGACATCGTCATTCCTCCTCAAATAGGTTTATTATTGAGTTTGCTTCACGCTAATATAATGAAAAGTAGGTTAATCCCAGTGCCAGTTAATTATTAATTTCGGTTTTTGCCAATAAAGGTGTAAGCACAGATGCGTTTCCACTCGAACCATTACTTACCATAACCCGCCCACTGGTAAAATGATATATTGGATTAAACAAGGAAACGATAAGCACATTGCATTTTTACGTAAACTACACGCGGTTTTTACGCTTGATATACGTCCGGTATAATTAAGTCATGGAGAAGTTAACATCCAGATTTGCTGTGATGCCATATTTGTTGATTGGGGTTTCGCTCCTGTTATTAGGAGTCGCGGCCATCAATCATATTATGAACAATTTATGGCCTATTGATGTAACTCGACTAGATCTCATACGGGCGATTGCTCAAGATCAAGCAGAACCGGCACAGCTTTTAGGTGCAGTTAACAATGAGTTCATCGTGGCTTTCCTGGCTTCGGTCTTAGTAGCTGTGACAGGACTTTCCCTTCCTCTTGCGTATTACTTAAATAAACGATTCGGCCGTTCAGGTTCACAGCGATTCCTGGTTGTTTTACGCCAAGCGATGTGGGTTGGAATTTGGGTAGCATTTTGTGTTTGGCTACAAATGAATCGATCCTTGGGTATTGGTATCGCTTTATTAGTGGCAGGTGTACTGGTTACGATTGAAGTCTTGTTACAGATAAGGACGAAGGCAGCAGAAATAGCAGGGAATGAGGCTTGATGAACACGGAACCTGATTCTCAAATATCTAGTTCAGACATTTCATTCCGGCTTAGACAATTGCCCAGCGTTGATTCTCTGCTTAATAGTGCGGGTGGAGAGGAGCTCATTGTAAGATTCGGCAGAGAATTGACTCTTGAAGCATTACGTCGAGCGCTCGATTTATCAAGATATGCGATCGCCGAAGGAAGGCAACAACAGATAGAGATCGTTGATCTGATAGCTAGTGCAGATAGTTGGCTCAAGGAATTGATTGCACCTACCCTACGACCTGTCGTGAATGCTACTGGGGTCATTATCCATACGAACCTGGGACGTGCCCCGGCCAGTTCTGCGGCGATTGCGGCCATTATGGCAACAGCCAAGGGTTATTCGACCCTTGAGTACGATTTAGAAAGTGGCCAACGGGGATCAAGGACAATTCACGCCGAAAAGCTTATGACTCGAATAACTGGTGCTGAAGCTGCCCTGGTTGTTAATAACAATGCAGCCGCGCTTCTGCTTATGCTAACGGCTTTGTGCCAGGGTAGGGAGATTATCATTAGCCGTGGTCAACTCGTCGAGATAGGTGGTGGCTTTCGCATTCCCGACGTGATGGCTCAATCCGGCGCAAAATTGGTTGAGGTCGGTACAACCAATCGAACCCATCTGGCTGATTACGACCAGGCAATTTCGGAATATACCTCGGCCATACTTGTCGCCCACCACTCAAATTTTAAGGTCGTCGGCTTCACGAGCGAACCGGCGCTTGGAGAAATTGCCGAACTTGCCCACCAACAAGATCTTCTTATGCTTTACGATCAGGGGAGTGGGGCCTTGCTTGATACGTCAAAATTTGGTTTAGATCCGGAACCGCTCGTTCAGACGGCATTACAATCAGGAGTTGACGTCGTGACGTTTAGCGGCGATAAGCTACTGGGAGGTCCGCAGGCCGGAATTCTTTGCGGCCGAGAAACGTTAATATCACAGATGAAGCGCCATCCGTTGGCTAGAGCAGTTCGTGCGGACAAAATGGCACTAGCCGCCTTGTCTGTCACACTCACCAGGTATTTAACCGGCCAAGCATTGAATGAAATACCGGTTTGGCAAATGATCGCCCGACCTCTGGAAGAGATTGAGAAACTGGCCCATGAATGGGCTGAACTGTTGACGATCAAGGGCCTTTCAGTCGAAGTTATTGATGGTCAATCGACGATTGGTGGTGGTAGTTTGCCTGGAGCGACCTTACCTACCAAGTTACTAGCCCTTAACCATCCGAAACCGGTCAAACTGGCCAATGATCTCCGCTATCAGGACCCGCCGATTATAGCCCGCATCTCGGAAGATCAGTTAGTGTTTGACCCAAGGACGGTGCTGCCTGGGCAAGAACAGGCCTTGATTGGGGCCATCATCGCATTTAGCTGAAGACAGGAAAAGTGTTGAATAATGGCCGAGCAACCCGAACATTACACCCGAATCCTTGGAATAGAAACATCTTGTGATGAGACCGCTGCGGCAATTGTGGAGAATGGTAAGACGATTATCAGTGATGTCATTGCCAGCCAAACCGATCTCCATTCTCAATATGGCGGTGTCTTTCCGGAGTTGGCCTCCCGTAAGCATATCGAAGTTATTTATGCCGTCGTCGACAAGGCATTACGAGACGCTCATCTAAGTATTGAAGACTTAGATTGCGTGGCCGTTACCCAGGGTCCTGGTTTAGTTGGCTCGCTTCTAGTCGGGGTTAATGTGGCAAAAGGTCTCGCACTTGCCCGAGAGAAGCCGATATTGGGCATAAATCATATTGAAGGGCACATCTACTCCTTGTGGCTGACTGATATGGTTGATGAAATCGAATTTCCCGTATTAACACTCGTTGTGAGTGGTGGGCATACGGAATTGTATTTGGTACGCGATCATTTATTATACGAGCGTTTGGGTGGAACGTTGGACGATGCCGCAGGTGAAGCCTTTGATAAGGTGGGTCGCCTATTAGGTTTGCCTTATCCAGGAGGCCCTTCCATCGATGAAATCTCCGAGGAGGGGCAACCAGATGCGTTTCGCTTTCCCCGAGCCTTGATGGGCGATAATTACAATTTTAGCTTTAGTGGCTTGAAAACGGCCGTTCTAAGAGAAACAAAGCGGTATGACGAAGGACGATTTCCAGTTGCCGATATGGCAGCTAGTTTTCAAGCAGCCGTTGTTGATGTCTTAGTCGATAAAACGGCGAAAGCCGCTGAAGATTATGAGGCAACTGCGGTCCATATCGCTGGTGGTGTATCTGCTAATCGAGCCTTAAGAANNAATGGGCAAAGTGACGGGCTCGATTTCGACGTCCTCCCCAGCCTACGTTTATAATCCTTGCTTCAAAGCTTGTATTTCACCCATTAATCCTTTTTCTATTATCTTAGTCATGATCTCAATCGTCGATGATGAACTCTAATAAAAACGGGCTCCAACGAATCTCACAAGCTTTTGATTTGGCTCGCACCAATCACACCGCAGCATTAATGCCCTATTTCACCTTAGGTTATCCTAGCCCAGAGACTTCGCTTCAGGTTGTACAGGCAATATCCCACCATAGCCACCTAATCGAGTTAGGTGTTCCATTTAGCGACCCGATTGCCGATGGGCCAACGATTCAGCGAAGCACCCAGCTGGCCCTTGAGCAAGGTGTAACCTCAAAGGTATGTTTGGATATGCTAAGGGAACTCCGCCATCGAGGCGTGGAAACGCCAGCTTTGCTTATGGGGTATTACAATCCAATAATGGCTTATGGTGAAGAGCATTATGTTCGTGATGCAGCCGCGGCTGGAGCCGATGGTTTAATCATTCCGGATCTGCCACCTGAAGAAGCTAGTGTCATCGCTGAAGCGGCAAACCGTGCCGGAATAGCCCTAATATACTTCTTGGCTCCAACCAGTGACGAGAGACGCAAACGATTAGTGCTGGAACAGGCCAATGGTTTTATTTATATGGTGAGTGTTACCGGTGTTACAGGCGCGCGAGCTACTTTGCATGCTGATTTAAGAAATTTTGTCCAAAGTCTGAAGAAACAAACCGAGGTCAATATCGCGGTTGGCTTTGGCATCAGCGGACCTGAGCAAGCTTCCAAAGTTGCAAAATTTGCCGATGGCATCATCGTGGGTAGCGCCTTGATAAATGCTGTTGATGCAGCAAATGACAAAGCCGGTGCTGCACGGGCCTTTGTCCGGGACATGCAAAACAGCCTGTTGAGAATCTGACCTATCTCGACATTTTGACAAAGGGTGGGGAGTACAACGAGCCATTTTTGGTCGTTGGTATCGTATCAGTTCATTAATCGACAACAATTCTTGGGTTGGACCAGTAACCAGGATTTTTGTTTTCCGAGGATCCACGATAATCAAATGAAAGCTTTATGGTCTGGCCTGCAAAATTATCAAGAGGTAACAGGATATCTTGCCAATCTAATTCGGATCCTGATCCTCTGGTCTGCTGATAAATCACGCTCTGGTTGCGGTCTTGATCGATGACCAGGATTCGATATGTTTGGCCTGCTTCGGATAATATTGCCGTGGCTAACCGTCCGCCCGGTGGCACACTTACCTCATAAACAAAGGATGTCCAAGCCTGTGCCTTCGGTGCCACCTTGATACTTAATCTTCTGTCGTTTGAAGGTCCCATCACGGTGTCGAATTCAATATGTTCCGACTCAAGTGCCTTTTCCTGCCCATTTTCGTATAGATATGTTAGGACCTCAGGGGTTTGACGCCAAAGCAAAATCGTCCGCCGATGCTCTTGAAGTTTTGGCAGCAGGTTATAAAGGGACCCATCGGCATAATCGAATAGATAGAAGTCGGGTGACACCTCTTTGTACTTCTTTAAAGATTCCAGTGTTCCGCCGGTGAGTTCAGGTTTATCGTACCATACCCCAGCCGTGGGGGTGAAATATGGAGCGGTCAGAACGAACCGGTAAGCGAAGAGCCTTGTAGAGTCATTTATCTCGGGTAGCGCAGCCATTAACTGGTCTTTGGATTCTTCGACCAATTTAGTGTGTTCTAACAAGCCTTCTTGAACCTGGCGCGTAAATCCTGCTTGAAACCATAATGAGAAGAAGATCGCGCCGCTAATAAAGATACGAGGTGCATCTTGGTTCAACCGCAAAACTATATGGTCAAAAGAATATTTTTCGTATAGAAAGGTTGTTAAGCCTCCAATAGCAATGGATAGTCCAGCCCAGGCGCTATATATGTGTCTGCTATCAAATAATTCGGGCCGTTGTCCCCACAATACGATGTAAACAAATCCAAGATGTAAGGCCGTCCAAAAAAGGCCTAAACGTATGGCTAAAGAGCCTTTGAGGATTCCGTTAAGAAAAATGACCAGACTGAATAACGTCACCAGGATAGCTACCAATTGTATTTCACTGGTTTTGCTTATGGCTTCCATCACCCCGGAAGATTCACTGAACGGTAGCCAACGTATGCTTACCTCTACTAAGAATCGACTACTATTAATTGGCGTGATGGCGTTGGCAAGTATCATTGGAAATGGACCATCCACAGTCAGGTTGGCATTGGGTCGAATGATCTGGAGAGCAGCATAGAAGACCATGGATACCAGGCCTATCAAGCCAGCTAATAATTCCAGAGCTCGTAAAGGTGGCCGAGTTGGCCAAAGTAAACGGACTGCTAGGAGAAATAAGGGCAGCAGAAAACCTTCTTCGTGGGCCAATAAGGAGCCAAAGAAGAAAAGTAAGGTGAGCAGCAGTGGAAACGCATGATTTGGCCGTTGCAAATAAGATAGATAAACAGCCACAGCCGCCAGAGAACAGGTAACACTAACGATATTGCCGATGCTACTTATCCAGCCCACGACCATTTGGTGTTGCCCGCTAATGGCGAAAAATGCGGCTGCTCCGAGAGCTGCGAAGGTTCCAACACGAAGACGGCGCGATATTTGAAAGATCAAAGCGATGCTCAAGAGGTGCCAGGTTAGTTGGAGATAATAGTAGCCTGCAGGATTAAGACCAAAGAAGAGCCGGTTACCCAAAAACCACAGGTTTTGCAACGGCCGATAGTACCAATTTGTCCAAAATGGATTGAAGATCCGGTATGCCTCTATCGGTGAGTCTAAGAATTCTTTAATTCGCCATTGTTGAACATAATCATCCCCGATAAACGAACTGAGGTAGGGGGGAAAGTACAGCCACATTGTGACCAAAAATATGATGATCATGCAGACAAGTGTGATCCGTCGTTGATTTGTAATCAATAGCGAGGAATACTGCTGTAATGGCATGGATGAATCTTAACAGTAAGTGTGTTAGTATCACAATCAAGAACCCTGAATGGAGTAAATGATGAGGAATCGACTGGCCAACGAAACGAGCACTTATTTATTACAGCACGCTGACAACCCTGTTAATTGGTACCCTTGGGGTGAAGAGGCATTAACGCTTGCCAGAAAACAAGACAAGCCCATATTATTGAGTGTGGGTTATTCAGCTTGTCATTGGTGTCATGTTATGGCCCACGAATCGTTTGAAGATTCGGAAACGGCGGCCATCATGAACGAATATTTCGTCAATATCAAGGTAGATCGCGAGGAAAGACCAGATGTAGATAGCATCTATATGAAGGCTGTGGTGGCTATGGCAGGCCAGGGGGGATGGCCAATGACCGTATTTTTAACGCCAGAGGGTGAACCATTCTTTGGAGGAACATACTACCCACCAGTTCCCCGTTATGGGATGCCTAGCTTCAAGCAAGTGTTGATGAGCGCTGCCCAGGCATGGCAAGAAAGGCGTGGCGATGTTCTGGAGCAGGCGAACAACCTGACTCACCATATCCGAAGTACGATCGACTTAGCCCAAAACTTAAAAATGGGAGATTTGGACGAACAGCTCTTGATCCAAGCCCAGCGAGGAATCGAACGTCAATTTGACTTTCGAAAAGGTGGCTTTGGCCGGGCGCCAAAATTCCCCCAGCCGATGACCATTGAGTTTCTATTGCGAAGATACCTGAGTATAGGAGAGCAACAGATACTTAGAATGGTCGAGCTTACCTTGGAACAAATGGCATATGGCGGTATTTACGATCAATTAGGGGGTGGATTCGCCCGGTACTCTACTGACGACGATTGGCTTGTTCCTCATTTTGAGAAGATGCTGTACGACAATGCCCTTTTGAGCCGTGTTTATCTACATGCTTGGCAGATTACTAAACGTCCTTTATTCCGGCGCATTGCCGAAGAGACTTTGGATTGGGCTTTAGTCGAATTGTGTCATGAAAGTGGTGGATTTCATAGTAGCCTTGACGCAGATAGCGAAGGAGAGGAAGGCAGGTTTTACGTTTGGAGTGCCGACGAGGTGCACACTCTCTTGGGCGGGGATGCCGAGCCGTTCATGTTGTTGTATGACGTGACAGAAAGTGGCAATTGGGAAGGGAAGAATATTCTTCGTATAGTCAGAGATATTAATAAACTTTCCAAAGAGATTGAAAGAGATCCTGAGGAGGTTAGCCGATTACTCAACCAGGCTCGATTGAGGCTCTATGAGGCACGATCCAAACGAATATGGCCCGGTAGAGATGAAAAAATACTAACTGCCTGGAATGGGCTTTTGCTGGCTTCCCTGGCTGAAGCTGGCCGCGATTTGAACCGGCCTGAATTTTCGAAAGCAGCGGTTAATCTGGCAGAACATCTATTTAGACACCACCGCAGTGAAGAAGGTCGCTTGTGGCGAACCTGGAAACCGGGCTTGCCAGCTAAATATAACGCCTATCTGGACGATTATGCCTTTTTGGCTGAGGGTTTGCTCTCGCTGTATCAAAGCACCTTCAATGAGCGGTGGTTCCTTTGGGCGCAAGAACTGGTTGATGTGATGTTAGACCATTTTCGGGATGAAGAAAATGGTGGTTTTTTTGATACTTCTGACGATCATGAAGTGCTGATACACAGGCCAAAGGATTTGCAAGATAATGCAATCCCAAGCGGTAACTCGGCCGCCGTAGGTGTTTTACTTAAGCTCAGTTTATATACAGGTCAAAGCCACTATTGGGATATTGCCCAGGAGGTTACATCAGCTATGGGTCAGGCCATGAGTAGCTATCCCCTGGGATTTGGACATTGGTTATGTGCGACCGAATTTATAATGAGTCGCCCTGTTGAAGTGGCCATTGCTGGCGAGATAGGAGCAAAGGATACACACCAGCTAATCGAAGTTGCATTTTCTCAATACCGGCCAAATCAGGTCGTAGCCGCCGGACCTGAAGATAATTCTATCCCTTTACTTCGCGGTAGGACTCGCCAATCAGGTCAAGCAGCTGCATATGTTTGTCGAAATTTCATTTGCGACCTTCCGGTGACAGAACCTCNNAGTTTCCCATTGGTTTGGCGAGTGTGGATTCAAAGATACTATGCCCCAAGAATTTATGATATTTCGACCGTTCCGAAAAATTCCATTGCCATCGTTTATGGGGCGGCGATTCTAAGGAATGGCCGGCTTAGCACTGTACTGCGAGATCGGATGGAGACGGCCATTCAACTATACCAAGGTGGAAAAGTCGATAGACTCCTTTTAAGCGGTGATAGCCGGCCGACAGGGTATAGTGAACCGATAGCTATGTTTCATTATGCCGTTCAACGAGGTATTCCAGAAGAGGCTATCGACATCGACCATAGTGGATATCGAACGTATGATACGTGTTATCGAGCCCGACGGGAATTCGATGTTGACCAGGCGGTGCTTGTAACCCAGGCATTTCACCTCCCAAGAGCATTATACACCTGTGAGAGACTTGGGATCGATGCGGTCGGCGTGTCAGCAGATCAACGACAATATCGTGGTGAACGATGGTATAGAGTGCGCGAGACTGCGGCAACACTGGTTGCTTTATGGGATTCGCTCCGGCTGCAGCCCCCATCAGTTCTCGGTGTAGCACCGCCAGAAGTCGCTCCAGGTATCGGTTCAACCACACGAGTAAAATAACTTTTATGAGTGCTCTAAGAAAAAGATAAATAACCCAAGGGTACCAACATCATGGAAAGACTTCTTGCCGACTGCGTTAACTTCGCCCAAAGGCTGATACGAACGCCCAGTATGCCCCGTCAGGAGACAGCTTTGGCCGAATTGGTGGCCAATGAAATGCGCTCGCAAGGCTTTGACGAAGTTTGGCTAGATGGGTTAGGAAACGTCTCGGGGCGCATTTTTGGCCATGATAGAAGCTTAGGTGGGCTTGTATTAAACAGCCATCTCGATCATGTTGATCCGGGCGATCTCAGTCTCTGGTCATTTCCACCCTATTCAGCCGAAATCGTTGACGGCACCATTCTAGGTCGGGGTGCTTGTGACATCAAGGGACCGCTAGCTGTACAAATCTATAGTATGGTGGGATTGCTTCGCCAAGGCCAACGGCCGCGTCGTGATGTTATCTTCACCGGTGTTGTCGAGGAGGAGATTGGCGGAGCTGGGGCGATATACTGGACTGAAAACCTGGATTATCCTGNNCCTGTCGATCTTATCGTCCTAGGCGAGCCATCCAGCAATCATATTAGCTTAGGGCACCGAGGTTTATTGCAGATATGGGTGACCTTTTCTGGTCGATCGGTACACGCCAGCGTACCCCTCGCTGGAGCCAATCCAAATTTTGCGTTATCCATATTCCTCAACCGTTTAAAAAAGAAGCAAGGTGAGCTAGAGAGCCATCCACTTCTTGGACCGACTACTGTCACACCGACGATTATTGAGGTTGATACGGTTAGTATGAACGTTACTCCAGCCTGGACCCGAGTGTTACTCGATATTAGGACGGCAACCGAAAGTCCAAAGAGTCTCCAATCATTTGTAAGAAAAGTAGCGGAAGATTTAAAACCCGCGATAAGTGATGCCTGGGCCCCAGAACCAGGTACGCCGTTACCGGAATCTGATGAGAAGATTTTTGGTTATTACACTTCCCCAGACAGCGAAATTGTAGGCAAAGTAAGGCAGATACTCAATCGTGGAATGGGTTGGGAACCTGAATTGTCGAGCTATCAATTTGCTACAGATGGAAGGCATTTTATCCCATGCGGGGCAACGATAATTGGCTATTCCCCTGGTGAAGAGGACCTGGCCCACACTGTAAAAGAGCGAATCGCCATTGATATGATGGCCGATAGTCTAAGAGGTCATATGCAGCTATTGCGAGAATTTTAAGCTGATTTTGGCCCAACAACTCTGTTGTTCGGTCTATTGTAAATAATAGCCCCAGTGCATTTTCGATTTTGATATAGCATGGGGCTCTTCTAAAAAAGCAAATTTTCGAATCGCTGATCTCTATGGTGAAACGATGGGCAATTCTGTGATCGGGGTTTTCCCCAACAGATAATTTGAGTCCACCCAACCGACAGAATTATTGGGTAGACGGACTTGAACCCAGGTGCTATTGGCCGATCGCCCAATTATACCCACGACCTG